>JANMMQ010000397.1:0-2503 GCA_031373465.1 Ilumatobacteraceae bacterium
CTTGTGCCTGCCGGCGTGCCGCATGCCATTGGTGAAGGTGTTTTCGTGGCCGAGCTGCAGGAGCCGACGGATTTCTCAGTGTTGCTCGAATGGAAGGGCTTCTCGATCGACGGGGAACGAGACGGTCATCTCGGCCTCGGCTATCCGGTTGCCCTGACCGCCGTCGATCGGTCGGCCTGGGATTCGGAACGCCTCGCAGGGCTCTACGGCCCGATCGATGGCGGAACCGCACGCGAGTTAGTGCTTCCGAGGGCGGCCGATCCGTATTTCCGAGCCGAGCGACTGCGAGCGGGAGCCCATTGCGAGGCATCCTTCGCAGTTCTGATCGTCGTGGACGGCGAGGGACAGCTTCGCCCTGACGGCGAGGCGTTGGCGATCCGCAAGGGACACACTCTTGTCGTGCCACACGCCGCAGGACCGACGTCCATACACGGGCCGGTCTCGGTCTTGCGGTGTCTGCCGCCCGCCCCGCCCAAATGAGGACTCAGCCTCGACGTGGAGGCGCACCGGAGAGCGTACCGGTCTGGTGACGACCTCTCGGTCGCCCATGTCGAGCGTCAGCCCCAGAAGATGCAGGTCGGGTCGTCCTCGATTTCGTCGAGAAGATCTTGGATCTCCATGCTGGGCTCGAAGTCGCGATACCGGCAGACCCGGCTGTTTCGATCGAAGCAGTACAGCGTCCATTCGCCACTCCCGGACGAATAGCCGAGACGCTCACGTGGGACACACAGCCAGTCCATTTCACCATTCAGCTTTGGTATCACGCTGCACTCGACGATGGTGAGGCCGCGGGGATGCGACTCCACCTCAACTCTCATTCGGTCGCTGAACTCCACTGGCGTCCGAGCTTCTGCCCAGCGTTGTACGACTTGGATCGCGTACTCCGGCAACATCGACACCCTCCCACGGTCTCCGAGACTCGACCGTTATAGCCTCGCCTTTCACGTGGGTGGCGAATCCGCAGCGCTCATCACCTCTCCGAAGGTGGCAATGCTCGACGCAGCAGCCCGGAGCGCTCGGCCGGGGCCGGTACCTGGTTGCGAACTTTCGCCACCGCGACGATCCGATCCTGCGGTAACGCCGAGGCGTACGCAGCGAAGATCGACGCGCTCAATTCCGCGTGGCGCGACCGGGTTGGGCGGTCCGCGCCAACTCAGCGGTCGAGTTGCTCCGGGCACGCCTCCGCTTCCCCGCTGACTTGGTCGGCGCGCGAAGAACTTGAACTGCGACGTTCGGGTTGTTGGCCTGATCACACGGAATTTTGGGCCACCGGCCCGGAAAGGACGAAGGCCCGATCCTCTCGGACCGGACCCTCGATTTTTGGTGGCGGGGGCAGGATTTGAACCTGCGACCTTCGGGTTATGAGGGCGCCGGTCATTGTCTGCGCTCGTCAGCGCCAAGCGGCGTACGTCCTGCTCAGCGAGCGATTCGACTGTCGCCGGGTCGGCACTCGTAGGTACTCGTCGGTGGGTGTGGGTGAGATTCGCGTTGACAATCCGTTGACAACGCCATTTCACCGATACCCACGAGAGCAGACATGCGCAAACAAGCGACTCTGGCGACGAGCAGCGGCTCAGGCACTCGCCGGCCGAGGACTCACACGTCGGGAAACTTCCGTCGCAGCGTGACCACGTCGTCGAAGATCGCGTCCTCGGTCGCCAACGGATATCCACCGGCCACGGCGACGGCGGCAACCCAACGATCGGCTTCGTGATCCTTCGCCCCAAGGCCGTGCCCGGTGCGCACGCACCACGCCCGCAGATCGACGTAGGCATCAGTCACCTCGTCCAGCGGCGGCACCACTCCGGCACGCGCCACCAACCGATCGAGCACACCACGGCGGCGTGCGCCCCAGCCCGCCACCTCGGCACCAAAGCGCATCTCGGCGACCACCACGAACGGCAGCACCCATATGGCGGCCTCCAGTACTGGCGCCCACCGAATCTGGCGCTGGGACCGGCGAACCCCGAGCCACGCGCTGGCGATCATCGTGTCGACAACGACCGGCTCAGCCACAGCGTGTGTCAGACGTCTTCGAGAATGGCGAAGAACTCGTCTTCCTCGGCGGCGGTCAAGTCATCGATCGCGAACCGTCCAAGATCACCCATCGGCTGACACCGCTCGACGATCTCAGCAATCGTCAACGGCGATGCGGGCCCGAGGTCTTCGGTGTTGCCGTCCGACACGATGCACCTCCTGAGCAGTCGACTCCTCAAAGTGTACCCGTGGTTAACATCGGCGGTGTCGCCAGCTACGCATTCAGCCGAGCAGACAACGGTGCTCCTGTGAGACCTGTCGACTGCAACGGCCGACCGGCGAGCGCCTTCGGGTCATTCCTCGCGATGCCCACAACGAGGATCATCGACGGCGCGAGGTGCCCTGCGAGAATGAGAGATGCGACGAGGGCGGCCGTGAACGACGAACCCACCCTTCTCGCTGAACTCGAGGCGCTACGCGCGGAGAATGCTCGGCTCCGTGGCCTCCTCAGATTGGATGCCCGCCA
>JANMMQ010000504.1:0-2557 GCA_031373465.1 Ilumatobacteraceae bacterium
AGGAATGAGCGAATCGACGACCTGCTGTGGTGTGCCGGCGCCTCGAGCGCCGTCCGCCTCGCTGGCCTCCACGGCCGCCGGGTTGAGGTCGTACGCGACGCAGTCGTGGCCGGCGCGCTGCAACCGATGAACCATGTTGCCACCCATGCGCCCGAGACCCACCATTGCGATTTGCATGCCCGCAAGGTTGCCACGTTCGCGCGCCGGTTACCGTGGCAACTCGATGAACGATCTGGACCGCGATCTCGCCGGAGCCACCAAGGCACACACCACGGTGATAGCGGACCTGCAAGATCTCGATGGCCAGCAGGTGAGGCAAGCGTCGCTTCTGCCGGGGTGGACGGTCGGGCACGTCCTCGCCCACATCGCCGGCAACGCCAACGGTCACCGCCGCATGATCGATGCGGCCATCCGCGGTGAGGTCGCCGAGATGTACCCGGGTGGTCGGCAGCAGCGAACCAAGGACATCGAGGCAGGAGCGCAGCGCACAGCAGCAGAGCTCGTTGCCGAGGTCATGCACACCGCGGCCGAGCTCGAGGCCGCGTGGGAAACAATGCCTTCCACTGCGTGGAGTGGACGCGGTGTGATGCTCGGGGGCGAGGGAACGATCGCGGACCTGGCGTTCATCCGATGGCGGGAGGTCTCGGTGCACCATGCCGACCTCGGTCTCGGGTACTCGTGGTCGGATTGGGACGACGACTACGTACGGCTGGAGCTCATCCGGTTGACCATGTTGTGGGCAAGCCGCAAGCCGATGGGCCTGACAGACCTGCCGCCCGAGGCGCTGTCCGTGCCGCCGCACCATCGCGTCGCCTGGTTGCTCGGCCGAGCAGAGATCGATGGCCTCGCCCCTGCGGGGATCATCAACTGATGCGCTGGAGGAACGTTGCGATTGGCGCGGGACTGGCCCTCGCAGTGTTGGCCCCGGCCCAGGTGGCTTCCGCGCACGCCGGCCTCGAAGCCAGTGTGCCCTCGGCCAACGCTGTGTTGGAGACCGGCCCACCCAACATCGAGCTCGACTTCAACGAGGCGGTCGATGCCCCACTTGCCGACATCGAGCTCTACGACCAGACGGTGAAGCTCATTCCGACCGGAACACCCGAGAGCATCACCGACGACTCGGTCGTGCAGGCGTCCGTTCCGGCGATCGGCGACGGTGTCTACGTCGTGGTCTGGCGAGTTCCGTCCGCGGACGGTCATGTTGACGATGGTGTGTTCAGCTTTCAGGTCGGCGCCCAGTCCGGCGTCGAAGTCGGCGCCCTGATCGACAAGGTCAGCGGCAGCGCCACTGCCAATTCGACGGTGGGTCGGCTCTACACTGCTGCGCGGTTGCTGGGCCTTGTCGGCCTGATCGTGCTGATCGGTGGTGGGTTCCTTGCCATCCAATTCGCCGATTCGTCGTCCAACCGCATGCTGCTGTGGTTGGCATGGGTGTTCCTCTTGATCGGATCACTCGGGTTCTTCGGTCTCTATGGAGCGAAGGTCGTCGCCGGCTCACCGGCCGATGCCATCAAGCCATCGGTGTGGGGCAAGATCGTCGGGTCGCACACGGCGTCGGTGCTGTTGGTGAGAGCGATGATCGTCGTCGCCCTGGGTGTGCTGTTGGCGACGTTTGCCCGTCGCGCCGCAGTCGTGTGGCGTGGAGCGGCCTTGGTTCTCGGTGTTGCGCTGGTTCTGACGTATTCGACGGTCGGTCACGCAAACGCTCAGCACCCGGCGGCACTCTGGATCGCCATCGATGCAGTCCACCTCACAGCGATATCACTGTGGATCGGCGGCCTGCTGATGTTCGCGTTCGGGACGAGCGCTTGGTTGACCGATCCCGACGCCGAACGACTCGTGCGCCGATTCAGCCTCATCTCGATGACCGGCGTTCCCGTGATCGTCATCACCGGCATTGCCCAGACGTTGAAGCTCGCGGGCAGCCTCGACGACATCGGCAACACCTCGTGGGGCCGTACCCTCCTGGTCAAAGTCGCGGTGGTCACGGTCCTCGTCGCGATCGGCGGCGTCTCCCAGTGGCTGTTGCGAAACGACGGCCCCCCGGCTCTGAAGCACAACGTGCTCGTCGAGGCACTGATCGGGATCGGCGTCGTCGGTCTGGCGGCTGCATTGATCGCGCTGCCGCCCCGCGTCGTTGCCGCGTCGAAGGTCTTCACGACCACGTTGACGCAGGCAGGCGTGATCGCCGACGTCACCGTCACCCCGGGTCATGTCGGCCAGAACGAGATCCACCTGGTGATCACGCCACCTGGCGGGAGCATCGAGCCGGTCGCATCGACCACTGTGCAGGCACAGCCGTCCGACGGCACGGCCGCTGTCCCTGCCACTCTCGTCGTTCTGGGACCGAACCACTACACGGGCACCATCACCCTGGCGAATCCCGGTGATTGGACGCTGCAGATCAACGTCGTATCCACGCAGGGCCAGTCGGTCGACATGAGCGCCGTGATGCCCATCCCGGGATAGGAGCGCCTCACAACTCGGTGGCCGTGGCCTCGATGACACCCCGAAAATCCGGTGGCACGTTGGTCGGGCTCTGCTCGAGGTTGGCGGC
>JANMMQ010000520.1:0-11160 GCA_031373465.1 Ilumatobacteraceae bacterium
TGGGCGCACCGTTTCGACGACGAGGCCCGACGGCTGATGACCGGAGATCCGGCCGACATCGTCAGGTTGCGCCAGCACGGCGACTTCCGCAACGCGGTGCCGACGCCCGATCACTTCATCCCCCTTCTCTACGTTGCCGGGTTGGCCGCAGCTGCCGAAACCACCGCAGACGTTCTCGTCGACGGGTACGCGTGCGGCTCACTGTCGATGACCTCGTATGCGATCTCATGAACGCTCATCACGTATAACGATTTCTAGCGATATATAACTCCTAGACATATACACCGCTAGAAGTTGTTAGAGTCGTGACGTGGATCCCGTTCGCAACCCCTACTCGCCGGGGGCAGGCCTGCGTCCGTTCGAGCTCGCTGGTCGCGATCGCGAACTCGCCAAGTTCGAGGTCCTTCGGGCCAGGGCCCGGCAGCGACGCAACGACCAGAGCATCGTCTTCTACGGCCTGCGCGGTGTGGGTAAGACCGTGCTGTTGAACGAGTTGGCCGACGCCGCTCGCGAGGATGGATGGATCGTCGCCAAGGTCGAGGCCGATGCCAGCGGGTCGCGCTCGCCGTTCCGCAACCAGATCGCCCAATCGTTGAACGTTGCCCTGCGCCAGGTGCAGGGCAAGAGCAGCAAGGGCAGTCGGATGCGGGCCGCGCTGCGCACGTTCAAATCCTTTTCGATGAACGCCGCACCCGACGGCACGCTGTCGGTCGGCATCGAACTGGAGCCCGACAGGGGCCGGGCGGACACGGGTTCGTTGCAAGCCGACCTCACCGACCTCGCGCTCGATCTCGGTGACGCCGCAATCGAACTGGATTGCGGGGTCGCGCTGTTCATCGACGAGATGCAGGACCTGAAGACGGAGGAACTGTCGGCGATCTGCCAGGCGTGCCATGAGGCCGGGCAACAGAACAAGCCGTTCTTCATCGTCGGTGCCGGCTTGCCCAACCTTCCAGGCATCCTCGCCGAGGCGCGCTCGTACGCGGAGCGGCTCTTCAACTATGCGACGTTGGGACCCCTCCCGCCCGTCGAGGCCGCAGCGGCGCTTGTACGACCTGCGGAACACGAGCAGGTCGCCTGGACCGACGGAGCTGTCGCTGCCGTCGTCGAGGCGGCGCGCGGATATCCGTACTTCCTGCAGGAGTACGGCAGCGCAGCATGGGACGTGGCGTCGAGCAGCCCGATCGATCGGCGCGATGTAGTCGAGGGGATCCGCATCGGCAAGGCCCGGCTCGACGATGGGTTCTTCAGGTCGCGTTGGGAACGAGCCACCCCCGGCGAACGTGACTATCTGTCCGCGATGGCCGCGGATGGCGAGTCGCCGAGCCAGTCGGGAGAAGTGGCCCGGCGACTTGGCAAGCAGCCGACGCAACTGGGTCCGGTGCGCGCCAAGTTGATCGCCAAGGGACTGGTGTTCGCACCCGAGCATGGTTCGATCGCGTTCACCGTGCCGGGCATGGCCGACTTCATCGCCCGGCAGGCGACGTGACCAGCGGCTGCTACGCCTTGCCGCCGGGCTCCCACAGCGTCGCTGCGTATTCGACCTCGAGGTTGGCGTCGATCGATTCGGCGGTGAGGTTGGCCGGCAGGGCGATCTGATCCAGCAGGATGCAACCGAGCGACGGCAGCGCCGAGCGATCGGGCCAACTCTCCGCGTTCCACAACTCGCTGCGGCGGAACGCCTTGGCGCAGTGCATGTACTGCTGCGTGACCGTCACGCCGATCGCTGCCTTCGGGCGACGGTCCTTCACGGCGCACGCATCGAGCACCGACGAGTCGGTCGTGATGCAGGCGTACCCATTGACGCGTAGCGTCTCGTCCATCCCTGGCACGAGGAAGAGCAGGCCGATTCCCGAACCGTTGACGATGTTGGTGATCGAATCGAGGAGGTTGTTGCCGGACAGGTCGGGGATCGCGATGTGATCGTCGTCGAGCACGACCACGAACCCGGCGGGGCCGCCCTTGGGCGAGACATCGGCAGACCCATCGGGTGATGTCGTACCGACAAGGACGAACGGAGAGGCCTCGATGAAGGTGCGGGCGTGTTGCTCGAGGTGCGGGAGCACCTTCTTCTGAGTGGTGGCGGCAGGAAATCGATAGAGATCTCTGAGCTCGGTCTCGCTCGCGATCACATTGCCGAACGACTTAGTCATTTGGTCAACGATAGTCGTCGAGCCATCGTTCGATCTCGGGCAGCACCGGTGGCCATGGCGGCCCGTTCGGCACCGACAGGCGGGCGACGGGCAGGTTTGCCGCCAGGTCCGTGGCAACGGTGACGTGACGTTCGATCAATCCGGCATCGACAAGACCGCCGCAGAACACTTGGGCGAGCAACGACGTGACAGCGATCGCACTCTCCACCGGCTCGAGCTTCACAGGGCCGGACGCGGACCGCGGGCCGAGCATCAGCACCCCGGCGATGGGTACGGGATCGGGATGGGGCTGGAGATCAACGATGATCCGGCCATCGCCGTCCAACCGCGTGTCGGCATCAGGCGGAACGAGCGTGGCGCTGGGTTGGCGCAGTCGCAGGCATGGCGTGCCGAGAGCCTCCCGTGCGGCGGTGACGCCGGTCTGGTCGTCGCTGATGAAGCCGGCGCCCTCCGCGAGTAGCAGCGCGGTGGTCGTGCTCTTGCCACCGTGTCCGTCGGCGAGCAGCAAGATCGCGCCGTTTTCGGTTTTCACAGCCCCCGCGTGGAACACCGCCTCGCCGCGCATCATGCGCACGATCGGCAACACGTGACGTTCGAGTTGGAACCCGAGCCATGGTTCCGCGACGTCGTGGGCCGGTCGCACCGTCCCGACCAGGAGACCGGCGTCGATCCACACGGTGGCGACGTCGCACACGCGAATCTCGACGGTGTTGTCGTAGCGCGCCGCCGACACCCGCCACCCATCGACGTCGTCTTCGAGATGTTGGATCAGATCACCGGCCGGCAGCGCGCCGCCATCGACATCGTCTGCCGGCAGGTAGCTGATGGTCGGGATTCCGATCACGCCGTAGATTCTGCCCCGTGAACGGGGGTTCGGCGAACAGGCGGGGCAGGATCAGATCGCGGATCAGGGCCGTCGGGCCGGAGCACGTCCGTCGCGGATGAACACGTAGGCAAGCACTCCACACACGAGATAGATCACTGATTGCGTGTCCAGCAAGACGACGAGATCGACGCGCGATACCAGGAGACCGGCGAGCAATGACCCTGCAGCGCGCGCCAGCGCGTCGAGAGCGCCGGCCATGCCGGCGACGCGGCCGAGCATTCCTGAAGGACTGAAACGCTGAACCGCGGTGAACAGGCCGATCCCCAACGCCGAACCCGGAATGCCAGACACCCCGAACAGCACCATGTACACCCACAATGCCGTCGTGACGGAAGGCGCGTTCCAGAACAGCAGCGAGCTCACGCCCATCCCCAAGTAGCCGGCGGTCAGCAACGTGATCGGCCCGAAGCGGTCAGCGAACTTGCCGATGACGGTGGCACTGACGATCGCTCCCACGGCCATGCTGCCGCGGATCACACCGACGTCGACGCCGCCACCGTCCAGCCGCCGCACCACGAACACGACGAACAGCACGAGGAAGAAGCCTTGAGCGATCTGGCCAAGAGCATCGACGAGGATCAGTGATCGCAGCGACCGATGTGCGCGAACGGCGCGTATCCCAGCGCGAACTCCCATCGTCACGTCCTCGCCCGTTTCGACGTCCGAGGTGATCGGTGCCGTATCGGCTCGCACGAGGGCCGTTGCCACCGCAACGGCCAAGAAGCTGAGACCATCGATCAGCACGACCGTGCCAATCCCGCCCAAGCCGACAGCGAGTCCGCCGAGGGGTGAACCGATGAGCCGCGCGAGGCTGGCGCTCGTGGCGTTGGCCGCGTTGGCGACAGTCAGTTGATCTGGCGCGACGACGCGTGGCAGCAGTGCTACAGATGCAGGGTTGTTGATCTGCGTCAGCAAGGCCTGCGCACCGACCACGAGATACGCGGGCCAGATCCGGTCGCCCGTGACCGCAAGCAGCGGTGCCAGTGTGACGGCCTGAGCAAGGTTGGTGACGACCAGCGTGCGACGCAGGTCCCACCGGTCGACAAGGCTTCCGCCAACCGGGCCGAGCACAAGCGCGGCGACCAACTCCACGACGAACAGGATCGCCGTTGCCGATCCTGACCCGCTCTGGATGAACACGTACACCGGCAGTGCCACCAGCAGCAACCAGTCGCCCACGTCGTTGACGAAACCGCCGCCCCAGACCAAACGAAAGTCACGCGTCCGCCACGGCGACACACCAGGCGGGTCGTGCGTGAGTTGATTGCTCATTCGAGATCCGTCCTCGGGAAGGCTTCCAGCGACATCCGCACGGGAGAGGCATCTGGCGGTGCGTTGCTGCGCCCAGCTGCGCGTAGCGGCCGGACGATGGCATCGATTGCATCGGTGATGTGTCGGAGCTCCTCGGCGTTGACCAGGAGGGCGTATGTCGAGAACGCGGCAGCGTCTTGCCATTCCTCCGGAACGCGGTCGAGGTGGCTGAGGTAGTGGCGCGCCAACCTCACGTTCTCGTCGATGCCGACCGCAAGCAGCGCGGCGGTCGCGGCCACGAGCTCTGGCGAGCCGGTGCCGTGGGGCTCGCCGAAATCGAATCCCGAAGCCACGGAGCGCCAGAGACGCGTTCGTCCGTCGACCGGATCGTCGCTTCCACTCGAGACACGTTCGACTAAACCGAACCGCTCGAGGTGTCGGAGGTGATAGCTGCACGACGATGGCGATTCGCCGACGACGGCAGCGCACTTGGTCGCGGTGCTTTCGCCCACGGTCAACAGCAGATGCAGGATCCTCAGGCGAACCGGGTGCGCCAGCGCGGCGAGCACCCTGATGTCGGTGATCTTCATCCTCTCGCCGTCTGCCATACCGGTCCCCAAACTCTGAAATGACTCCTTCATATCGTGGTTGTTCGAATCAGAAAATGTCAAAGGATTCCTTCAGAATTCCCCTCGCGGCAGCTGAGGGCTCGGCAGATGAGATGTAACGCTTTCATCCCGCCGATCTCATAGGCATGATGGGGACCGTGATTTCAACCGCGCCGCTGCTGGAGCGAGGTGAACAACAGGCGCGTCTGCGAGCTGTTGTGGACGAGGCCCGATCCGGTGCCGGACGTCTCGTGCTGCTGACCGGCGAGGCGGGAGTGGGCAAGACGGCGCTCGTGGAGAGCGTCGGCGACAGTGACGGAGAGGTCCGCCTGTGGATCGGATCGTGCGAGCAGCTGTTCACCGCACGCCCCCTTGGTCCGCTCGCCGACATCGCCTCTCAGGCGGGCGGTCAGCTTGCCGAGGTCGTGGGGCGCGGCGCGCCGGTGCACGAGGTCTTTCCGGTTCTACTCGAGGAGCTGCGATCCCAGCCGACGCTGATGGTGCTCGAGGACGTGCACTGGGCCGATGAGGCGACGCTGGACGTCATCTCGCTCCTCGCCCGCCGCATGGCTACGACACGCAGTCTGGCGATCATCACCAGCCGAGACGAGCTGGCTCTCGATCATCCGTTGCGAATGGTGTTGGGCGGTCTGGCTGCCGTCGGCGTCGAGCGGTTGCGCCTGTCGCCGTTGTCGCTGCGAGCAGTGCGCGAGCTCGCCGAGCCGTACGGGTTCAACGCCGACGAGTTGTTCCATCGCACAGGAGGCAACCCGTTCTACGTCACCGAGGTGTTGGCAACGGGCTGCATCGAGCTTCCGCCATCGGTGCGAGATGCGGTGCTTGCTCGTGCCGCCGGTCTCGATCCCGGGGCGCGCACGCTGTTGGAGTCCGTCGCGATCGTCACGGGGACCGTGCCGTTGAGGCTTGTCGCGGCTCTCGGCGGCGAACACGCCGGTCGACTCGATGCATGCCTGTCGTCGGGGATGTTGGTGGAAGCGAGGGACGGAGTCACGTTCCGCAACGAGCTGGGGCGTGAGGCGATCGCCGACGGGATCGAGCCATTGCGTCGCGCCGCGCTCCATGCCATCGCCCTGCAGGTGCTGCGCGCCGACGGCGCGGAGCCGGCTCGTCTCGCACATCATGCCGAGGCAACCGGCGACGCCGAGGCGGTGACTCAGTTCGCACCGATCGCGGCCGCACAGGCTTCAGCCGGAAGCGCCCACCGGGAAGCGGCGGCCCAGTACCGCAGAGCCTTGCGCTTCTCCGCCAACCTCGACGCCGACGACAGGGCCGAGCTGCTCGAACGGGGCGCACACGAGGCCTACCTGATCGACCATTTCGACGAGGCAATCGCCTGGCTCGGTGACGCTGTCGCGCTGCGTCATCAGCGCGGCGACGTCCGTCGTGAGGGTGATGCCCTCCGGCAGTTGTCGTCCTTCCAACGCTGCGGTGGCCGCAGTGCCGATTCGCAGGTCAGCGGGGCGAGAGCGGTGACGCTGTTGGAGGGTGAGCAATCGGGGTTCGAACTCGCTGCGGCGTACGGCAACATGGCGATGCTCGCCCTCAACGCCAACGACATCGAGGCCGGCTTCGCGATGGTGGGCCGTGCCCTGGACCTCGCCGACCAGTTCGGAAACAGAAACGTCCTCGTCCATGCGCTCAACACTCGTGGTGCGCTGGCAATATTGACCGGCGACGAAAGCGGTCTTGCCGACCTGCAGCAGAGCCTGGAGCTTGCCCTTGCCGACGGACGCCACGAGCAAGTCGGCCGGTTCTACGTGCACATGGCGGATCTCGCCCAGCGGCATCGGCGATGGGATCTGATCGATCGCCACTACGCCACTGCGAACGAGTACTGCAGCGAGCACGGCCTGGATCTGTGGATCCGGTACCTGCACGCGTACTACGCGCGCACCGAGCTGGATCGTGGCCGGTGGACCGAAGCAGTCGCGGCCATCCCCGCAAGCGTCGACGTGCCGGGCACGCCGCTGGCTCGAATCTCGGCGCTCGTGGTGCTGGGTCTGGTCAGGGCGCGTCGCGGGGACCCCGGACACGCCTCAGTCCTCGACGAGGCGACCTACATGGCGGAACGATCCGGGGAGCTCCAATTCACGGCCCCGGTCGCCGCAGCGCAGGCGGAGGCTGCATGGCTGGACGGCCGCCCTCCGACGGTTGCCTCGAATGCCGGTGACGTCGTTCAAGCCTGCATCGACAGTCGTGCAGGGTGGTGGGCGGGCGAGATCGCCTGGTGGCGTCGCTGTGCCGGCATCGAAGAAGAGATCCCGGAATGTGCGCCAGAGCCATGGGCACTGCTGCTGGCCGGTCAGGCCAAGGAGTCAGCCGTCGCGTGGCACAAGGTTGGCTGCCCGTACGAAGAGGCGCTGGCGCTCCTGCACAGCGATGAGCCGGACGATCTGCGCGCCGCGTTCGAGCTCTTCGATTCGCTCGGTGCCGATCCCGCCGCGGCTCTCGTAGTTCGACGAATGCGCGATCTCGGCATCCGCAACGTTCCGCGAGGAGCGCGGGCTACCACGAGAGCCAATCCCGCCGGATTGACAACCCGGGAGTTGGATGTCCTGCGCCTCATCGCCCAGGGACTTCGAAACTCGCAGATCGCCGACCAGCTCGTGGTGTCCGCCAAGACCGTCGATCACCACGTCTCCTCGGTGTTGACGAAGCTCGGAGTGGCGAGCCGCAATGCGGCGGCGCGGGAGGCCGTGCGTCTTGGCATCCAAGATGGGGAACCCTCGGCGCCAAGATAGGGAGTCCTCCCGATGTGCGTTTTCGAGGGCATGCGTACCGTCGTTCCCATGCCGGATCGTCCGGCTGGAAACGGAGAGAACAATGCCTCGATACCTGGTGGAACGTAGTTTTCCCGATGGGCTCGACATCCCGATCAACGCCGTCGGCATGAAGGCCGTCGAGTCCGTGGTCGCGACCAATGCCGATCTCGGTGTGACGTGGGTTCATTCCTATGTCGGAGACGACAACCGCAAGACGTTCTGCATCTACGACGCCCAGACGCCCGAAGCCATCCGCCAGGTGGCCCAGCGCAACGGGCTGCCTGTCGACGCGATCACCGAAGTTCGAGTGCTCGACCCGTACTTCTACAGCGGCAAGGGTGGTGGGCCCGCTCACACCTAGTTCGCCCTCAATCCCGAACGCGGGCATCAGGGTGGTCCTGTGCGGCCCATTTCGGCGCCGGCGTTCGACGCGTCACGTGCTGGCGGTGACGAGCGTTTCGATGCCGCGGAGTTCGATGTGGGCTGCCTGCTGGTCGAGGAACCACTGATATGTCTGGCGCAGGCCGGTGTCCAGGTCGATCTTGGGTGTCCATCCCGTAGCGGAGAGACGGCTGACATCCAGCACTTTGCGCGGTGTCCCGTCCGGCTTGGAGACATCGAACTGCAACTCGGCGCCCGGATAGACGAGATCGCGAACCTTCTCAGCGAGCTCGCGGATCGATAGGTCGACGCCGGTTCCGACATTGATGTGGCCGCTATCGCTGTAGTTGGTCATCAGGTGGAGACAGGCGTCGGCGAGATCGTCGACATGTAGGAACTCGCGCATGGGAGACCCGGTGCCCCAGATCTCGACTCCGCGCGAGCCGCTCAACTTGGCGTCGTGAAATTTACGGATCAGGGAAGGCAACACATGACCGCTCGTCAGGTCGAAGTTGTCGTTAGGCCCGTAGAGATTGGTCGGCATCGCCGAGATGAAATCGCTGCCGTACTGCTGGCGGTAGGCCTGGCACAACTTGATGCCCGCGATCTTGGCGATGGCATACCACTGGTTCGTCGGCTCGAGCGGCCCGGTGAGCAACTGCTCCTCGGTGATCGGCTGCGACGCCTCACGCGGGTAGATGCAAGAGGAACCGAGATAGAGGAGCTTGCCGACGTCGTACAGGTGCGAAGCGTGTACGACGGTGCCGTGGATCATCATGTTGTCGTAGATGAACTCGGCAGGTCGCGTGCTGTTGGCCAGGATCCCGCCCACTGTGCCCGCGACCAAGAACACATAGTCCGGTCGGTTGGCCTTGAACCAGTGAGACACTTCGGCCTGATCGCGCAGGTCGAGTTGCTGGCGCTTCGCCGTGAGAATGTTCGTGAAACCGTCGGCCTCGAGTCGGCGAACGACGGCAGAACCCACGAGCCCCGCGTGACCCGCAACGTAAATCCGGGAATCGAGCTTCATCACCACAATCTACTGCGCGTCTAGTACCAGCACTTCGGCTGAGGGGGCCGCTGGTAGCTTGGCAGGCCTCATGCGCAAGTCCTGGTCGCTCGCTCTCGCTGTGATCGCTCTCGGGGCCATCGCCGGCGCCGCGATAGCCGGACGTCCCGTTCCCACCGACCCGTTCGTGCTCGATCCGAGCATCACCGTGCCAACCGCCGTGACCTCGACCACCGAAGTCGTCGCTCCAACGTCGACGACGAAGCCGTTGCAAACGACATCCACCGCGACCGCCATTGCCGAGGCGACGACGACCTCGACTCCTCGCTCCACCACCAGCACCATCACCGGCACGTCGGTCTCTGCGCCAGTCCCGTCGACGATCCAGCCGACCACCACGACCGCCGCCGCGGCGGGTCCCTTGCCGCGCGATCAGGTGCGGCTCGTGATCGCGAACGGCGACGGCCGTTTCCGGCTCGCCAGCATCACCGCTGATCGAATCCGACCGCTCGGCTATCAGATCGACCTCGGTGACACTCTGCAGAAGGTCCCAGCGACCATCGTCTACTACCGGCCCGGGTTCGATGATGAAGCTGCCATCGTCGCCCAAGACATCCTCGTGCCAAACGCGGTCATCACCGCGTTCCCATCAAACGCATCGCAGCCGGTCACCAATTCCGATCTCGCAGGCGACGTGATCGTCGTGCTCGGTCCGGATGCTCCGCGTTGATCCCTACGACCAAGCACCACCGGTAGGCTGACGCCTTCTATGAGCGTTGGCGAGCGTCCGGAGAAGACCCTGCGCGACTATTGGCGCGTCATCGTCCGCCGGTCGTGGATCGTGATCGCCGCGATCATCGCCACCGTCGCGCCGGCAGTAGCGCTGTCCCTGCGGCAGGACCCGATCTACGAAGCCCATGCCGACATGTTGATTCGCACATTGCCAGGTGAATCCGTGTTCGGCAGTGGCCAGCAGACCATTGACCCAGATCGTCTCGTGCAGAACGAGATCTCAGTGCTGGAAGGTGACGCCGTCTTCCAGAAGTTGAAGGAGAACCTCGACCTCGACGACGACCCGCCCGGCGTCAGCGGGAGTGGTTTCACCGATGCCGATGTCATCAGCGTCAGCGTCGAGAGCGGAGACCCGCAAACCGCCGCCACGCTGGCCAACGCGTATGTCGCCGCCTACATCGACGTCAAACGCGAGCAGGCAGTCGACGGCATGGTCGCAGCCAGCGCCGAACTGCAGACCAAGATCACCGGTCTGCAGGACAAGATCGACACGCTCGACAACAAGGTCAGTGCCAGCAGCACGGACGACGATTCGAGTGCAGAAGCCGACCGTCGGCTGCTGGTCGATCAGCAAGCGCTTTTCCGGCAGCGCATCGATCAACTGCAAGTCGATGCCGCGTTGTCGGCGGGCAACGCCGAGTTGGTGAGGCCGGCCTCGGCACCGATCAAGCCGATCAAACCAACGCCAGTGCGCACTGCAGCGATCGCTGCCATCGTCGGGCTCGTGCTGGGCCTCGGCGCGGCGTTCTTGGTGGATCACCTCGATGATTCGGTGCGCAGTGCCGCGGACCTTGCACGGCTCGGTACGGATGTGCCGGTGTTGGCCACGGTTCCCAATGTGGCAAGCCGCGACAACCGCCCCCTGGCCATCTCCGCGCCCGACAGTCCTCCCGTCGAGGCGTATAGAAATCTGCGCACGAACGTGCAGTTCCTCGGCATCGAGCGCAAGGTGCGATCCATCCAGGTCACCAGCACCCGTCCCGGCGAGGGCAAGACGACAACAGCGGCCAACCTTGCAGTGGTCCTCTCCCAGACCGGCGCAAACGTAGTGCTGGTCGACGCCGATCTGCGCAAGCCAAACCTGCACCGTCTCTTCGCGATCGACGGGAGCAACGGTCTGACCAACAACTTGGCGGGCGACCCGATGGAACTGACCATCCAGCGAATCACGGATCAGTTGTGGGTGATCGTCGGCGGTCCGGTCCCGCCCAACCCCAGTGAGTTGCTCAGCGGTCGCCGCATGGACGCGTTCGCCGAGGAGCTCGGCAGACGATTCGACTACGTGATCATCGACTCC
>JANMMQ010000144.1:0-2264 GCA_031373465.1 Ilumatobacteraceae bacterium
CCGACGACGACCTCCGCTGCGGCGACGACCATCACGAAGAAGACCGTGGTCTGTCCACCGATGTCGTCGAGCTTCTTGCTGAGGGCTACGAAGCTGAGGTTGACGGCGTTGAGCATGAGCTCGACGCACATCAACATGATCAGCGGGTTCCGTCGAACGAGGACTCCCACGGTGCCGATGCCGAACAAAACAGCAGCGAGAACGAGGTACCACGTCGAGGTGGGGTGGGCCGCGGCGATCATGGCTGCCGCGATCATGACGGTGTCTCCGCCGGTGTCTCCGATGTCTTC
The DNA here is from genome assembly GCA_031373465.1 of Ilumatobacteraceae bacterium. Lineage (GTDB taxonomy): Bacteria > Actinomycetota > Acidimicrobiia > Acidimicrobiales > Ilumatobacteraceae > JAENVT01. The sequence goes on from JANMMQ010000144.1 coordinate 291, forward strand.
GGTGCGCGGCGAGCCAGCAGAACGGTCCCAACAACAGCGATCACGAGAAGCACAGAGGTGAGCTCGAAGGCCAACACGTGATCACTGAACAGATCTCGCGCCAGCGAACGGATGTTGCTGTCGTGGTCCACGGCGCCCACCGCCGCAACTGCGGCACTCTGCGGTGGCTTGACGACACCGATGTTGTCGCGCGACGAGATCGCGGCAAACGCAATGAGACCGATGACTCCCCCGCCGACTACCGCAGCCATCTTGCGCTGGAGCGGGAACGGCTCGATCTGCAGGTCTTCGATCTTGTCGACCCCCAACAGCATGATCACGAAGAGGAAGAGCACGACGATGGCGCCCGCGTACACGACGACCTGGACGGCGGCGAGGAACTGGGCGTCCTGGGCGATGTAGAGAACGGCGACGCCGAACAGCGTGAGGATGAGGCTCAGAGCGGCATGAACCGGATGGGAACGGGTGATCACACCGACTGCCCCCACCAGGATCATCAGCCCGGCGCAGATGAAGACGAACAACTGCATCACGGCGCGGGTTCTTCGGGTTGGCGCGTTCCATAGCCGAGCTCGCTGCTCCAGCCGACGCGGCCGACGAAGTCGGCGTCGCCGCCCGGCGAGGTGGCGCGCATCCAGCCACTGGTCAGCTCGTCTTCGCCGGGTCGCCAATCTTCCCACGGCAGGTGCTTGGGCTTGCCGTCGTCGTCGACCAAGAGCTCGCCCTTGGTGTACACGGCGTCGCGCCGATTGGTGAAGCTGAACTCGAACAGCTTCGACTCGGTGATGGCCTCGGTCGGGCACGCTTCCACGCATAGATCGCAGTGAATGCAGCGCAGGTAGTTGATCTCGTAGACGTAACCGAAGCGCTCACCCGGCGCCGTGGGGTTCTCGGGGTCGTTGTCGGCTCCGCGCACGTGGATGCACTTCGCTGGGCAAACACCTGCACAGAGCTCGCATCCGATGCACTTCTCCATGCCGTCTTCGTAGCGATTGAGCACGTGGCGTCCGTGCAATCGTTCCGGTTTGTCGATCTTCTCGTCGCGGCCGCCGGTCTCTTTGCCCTTCTTCGCGACTCGACCGCCGGAATAGGACGTCGTGACCCGTTTACCACCGAACAACCGGTGCTGCTTCAAGGTGACCAGGAACCCGTCGAGATATCCCATCAGAACATCGCTCCCTCTTGCTGCCGGTTGCGCGCGCTGACCCGGGTCGCCAACATCAGCAGACCACCAGCGGTCGCGAGCACGAGCAGGGCGATGACGCCGACGACCGTCTTGTGGAGTCGCGTCCAGCCGTGATCGCCACCGACCCGCAGCAGCGCCAGCAATATGAACCAGCCGAGCGCAACGGGGATCAACACCTTCCATCCGAGGTCCATCAACTGGTCGTAGCGCAGCCGTGGAAGCGTCGCCCGGAACCAGACGTAGACGTACAGGAACACGAGGAGCTTCAGGAAGAACCAGACCGTGCCCGAGAATGGGCCGAGGAAGTGCAAGATGTTGGCGCTGCCCGCGATCCTCAGTGGTTGCGGGCCACCGAAGAACAACGTGACGATGACGCCGCTCATGGTGACGGTGTTCATGAACTCGGCCAGGAAGAACAGGGCGAACCGAATGCTCGAGTACTCGGTGTTGAAACCGCCGACGAGCTCTTGCTCGGCTTCGACGAGGTCGAACGGCGGACGGTTCAGCTCGGCCGTTGCGGCGATCATGAAGATCACGAACGGCACGAACGCGGTAGCCGCGACCTGCCACTTCGAGACGGTTGACTGGTACGCGACGATGCCGCTGGTGCTGAGTGTTCCAGTGACCAGGATGACCGCAGCCAAGCTGAGGCCGAGCGCAGCTTCGTAGCTGACCATCTGAGCGGATGCTCGCACCGAGCCGAGCAGCGGATACTTCGACCCGCTCGCCCAACCGGCGAGCATGATGCCGTAGACCGAGATCGAGCTCAGGGCCAGTAGCAACAGGAC
>JANMMQ010000566.1:0-1864 GCA_031373465.1 Ilumatobacteraceae bacterium
GCTGAAGAACTCGGCTATCAGCGCCGGCGGGGTGCTGCCGATGTGCCAGGACACGGGCACCGCGATTGTCAAGGCGAAGAAGGGCAACCTGGTTCACACCGACGGCGGCGACGAGGAAGCCATCGCGCGCGGCGTGTTCAACACGTACCAAACCAGCAACCTGCGCTACAGCCAGATGGCGCCGCTGACCATGTACGAAGAGGTCAACACCGGCAACAACTTGCCCGCCGAGATCAAGATCAGCGCTGCTGACGGCGACGCCTACAAGTTCCTGTTCCTCGCCAAGGGCGGTGGCAGCGCCAACAAGAGCTACCTCTTCCAGGAGACCAAGGCGCTGCTCAACGAGAAGACGCTACTTCCCTGGCTCTTCGAGAAGATGAAGACACTTGGGACCGCCGCATGCCCGCCCTATCACCTCGCAGTCGTGATCGGTGGCACCTCCGCCGAGTTCGCAGTCGAGACGGCCAAGCTGGCCAGCACCAAGTACCTCGACGGCCTACCCACCACCGGATCTATCGACGGCCACGCCTTCCGTGACCTCGACCTCGAGGCCAAGGTTCTCTCGCTCAGCCAGCAGACCGGCATCGGCGCTCAGTTCGGCGGCAAGTACTTCTGCCACGACGTTCGCATCGTGCGGCTGCCGCGCCACGGAGCCAGTTGCCCTGTGGCAATGGCGGTCTCGTGCAGCGCTGATCGTCAGGCGCTCGGCAAGATCACACGCGACGGGGTGTTCCTCGAACAGTTGGAGATGGAGCCGGCACATTTCCTGCCCGAGGTCGTCGACGAGCATCTCGAGGGCGAGGCGGTGGCCATCGACCTGAACCGGCCGATGGATGAGATCCGCGCCGAATTGAGTCGCTATCCCGTCAAGACCCGGGTGATGCTGACGGGCCCGATGGTCGTAGCGCGCGACATCGCCCATGCCAAGTTGAAGGAACGGTTGGACGCAGGCCAAGGCCTGCCGCAATACATGCGCGACTATTGCGTGTACTACGCCGGACCCGCCAAGACGCCGACGGGCATGGCCAGCGGTTCGTTCGGCCCGACCACCGCCGGGCGCATGGACAGCTACGTGGCCGAGCTGCAGGCAGCGGGCGGCAGCTTCGTGATGCTCGCCAAGGGCAACCGCAGCCGGCAGGTGACCGAGGCGTGCAAGACGTACGGCGGGTTTTATCTCGGCTCGATCGGCGGGCCGGCAGCGCGGCTCGCCCAGGACTGCATCACCAAGGTCGACGTCCTCGAATACGCCGAGCTCGGCATGGAGGCGATCTGGAAGATCGAGGTCCGCGACTTCCCCGCCTTCATCGTCGTCGACGACAAGGGCAACGACTTCTTCGAGATGGTCGACCGACCGCTCGCCGGCACGCCCGTCAACCTCACGTGACCCGCGCGTTCACCGTTCGACCGCTGGCTACCACTTGTGGAGCCGAGGTGACCGGGTTCGCAGCGGCTGGACAACTCGACGCGGGCGGCCAAATGGTCCTGTACGACCATTTCGGCACCCACGTTCAGCACCCATCGAAGTCGGGCTACGCCAGCGAGACGAGCTCGAGCCAATCCCTGTTGAAGTAGTCGACCTGCCCGTCGGGCATCAGCAGGACCTTCGTCGGTCGTAGTTGTTCGACGAACTCAGTGTCGTGACTGACGAACACGATGGTGCCCTTCCACAGCTTCAGGGAATCGGTCACTGACTGCCGGCTCGGAGGGTCGAGGTTGTTGGTCGGCTCATCGAGAAGCAACAGGTTGTTTCTGCCGACCATCAGCATGGCCAGCGCCAACTTCGTCTTCTCGCCCCCCGACAACGTGCCGCTCTCCTGGTACACCTTCTCGCCGCTGAGGCCCATCATTCCGAGCATGCCGCGCA
>JANMMQ010000054.1:0-10589 GCA_031373465.1 Ilumatobacteraceae bacterium
AGCTTCGGAGTGGTGGCGGTCGAGCATGCGACGGCCATCAGCGGCCTCGATGACAAACAGGTCACCGGGGCCCATGGCGTGCCCGGCCTTGTCGAGGCGGGTTCGATCGACGTGCAGGTTTCCGCGGTCATCACTAATCTCTCCAAGAACGTTCTCGTCTATCAGCCGACGCAGTTCGAGCTGATCGACAAGACCGGTGCCAGCGTGCCGATCTCACGCGCCGCGCAGCTACCGGGCGAGTTGCAGCCATTCGCCGCAATCGACGTGTTGATCGATTTCGTCACAACCGCCGACGCGCGCCCCTTCAGTGTGCGCTTCGTCGATCCGGCGACCAAGCAAGCCATTCTCATCAGCCTCGGTGCTGTCGGTTGCACCGTGCAGAGCGGAACGGGCCAGCCGTTGCCGGTAACCGGTGGGTGCAGCGAAGCACCGAAGCAGGACCACACGCACGGATAGAGCACGAATCGAGCAGGGATTGCAAAGGGCAAAGTTTGAAAATGCCCGGTGTGGGCGGGAATGGATACCCCGCACCGCACCGGTAACCACAGGACGAGAGGGACAGAGATGAATCGCTGGACGGGCGACTCGAGATACGCACGGCTTGACCGCCGCACGTGCAGCATTGCGGTCGCTGCCGCCTATGGCGTGGGACTGTGGACGCACGTCGTGCACTGGCGAAGTGGTGCGAGGGAAGCGCACGACGTGACCTTCTGGGCGCACTGGATGCGCGACTCGACGTTGTCCATCCCGCTGGTCCTCCTGGCTGTCATTGCGGCGACGATGGCGGCCGGCCGTCGCGCCGGCACGATGCGCATGGCCGGCACCATTGCCGCTGCCGTTGCAGCAGCGCTGGCGCTGGGTGTTCCGATGCACGCCGGCATCTTCGGACACGCCGTCCATCACGGAGCGGTTCCGTCGTTGCCGGTCTCGATGCTCGCCGAGTTCTTCATCGATATTCCCGCCGCGTTGCTGATCGGTGTCGCGCTGCTCAGCGTCTCCGCGATCTCCTGGCCGTCACGTCCCACGCTTTCGCCGCGCCAGCGCGCAGCGTTGGGATTGGCCGCGTTGTTCGCAGTGGGCATCATCACGATCCCGACGTCACAGGCCAGCGCGGTCACGCCACCCGGCGTGTGCCCTGCGGGCAGCGTGACTCGCACGTATGCGGTGACGATAATCGATGTCGACATCCCGTTGAACCGCTGGGGTGACCACGACCCGGCGGGCAAGATGTACGCGCTCAACAGTCAGATACCGGCAATTCGCGCCGAGGAAGCCAGCCGCGAGGTGTCGCTCGGCCTGCGCGACGATCCCATCCAGCCGTTGGTGATCCGCGCCAACCAGGGTGACTGCGTCGAGATCAACGTCACCAACAGTGCGTCCGGCGGAAGCTTCGGCCTGCACATCGACGGCCTGCCGTACGAGCGACCCGGGGACAGGGTCGGCAACAACGCCAGCGGAGAAGTTGCCGCAGATCAGACGGCCGTCTATCGCTTCTACGTTCCGAACGAGAAAGCACTCGAAGGCGCCCATTACATGAGCCCGGGTGCCGGCCATCGTGCCGCCATCGACCACGGTCTCTTCGGCGTGTTGTCAGTGGAACCGCCGAACTCGGTGTGGTTGTCCCCGAAGGACGCCGTCACGCCGATCGAGTCCGGCTGGGAAGCCATCATCTGGCCCGCTGCGGCTCCGTCGTTCCGTGAAGACGTGCAGATCCTGCACGAGGTCGGCAACGAGAAGGACGACGTCCTCGACAAGAACAACCTGCCTCTGCCGACGGTCGATCCCATCACCGAGGCATACCGCCCGGGTACGCGAGCTTTCAACTACCGGTCCGAACCCTTCATGGACCGGCTCAACCTGAAGCCGCACGACAAGGCACACTCGTACGCATCGACGGTCTTCGGTGATCCGGCGACGATCATCCCGCAGGGCTACCTAGGTGATCCCACCAAGTTCCGCGTGGTTCACGGTGGTGCCGAGGTGTTCCACATCTATCACCTGCACGGCGGTGGCGACCGCTGGCGCACCAACCCCGAAGGCGACCCGACCAACACCTATAGCGATACAGGTCTCCACAAGACGCCGGTCGAGGTCTCGCAGTCCGATCGAGTCGACGCGGTCAACACTGGGCCTGGGGAGAGCTTCAACGCCGAGATCGAAGGTGGCGCCGGAGGCGTACAGCAAGCCGCGGGCGACTTCTTGTTCCACTGCCACATCGCCGAGCACTATCCCGCCGGGATGTGGGGCATCTGGCGAGTGTTCGACACCCTGCAGCCAGGCCTGGCACCCTTGCCGGACCGCGTCGGGCCTGCGAGCGCTGTCACATCAGCTGATCTGATCGGCAAGACGATGCCGAACGGCACCGTGCTGACCAAGGACAACCTCGCAACATGGATCACGCCTCAGATCCCGCCCCCCGGCGTCGAGATCGGCACCGAGGATGCCACCGTCTGGGACTGGACGGTCGACAACTCCGACCCGCTGAAGCCGTTGTATCTCGGAGAGCCGGAGCCGACGAGCGCAGAGACTCCTAACTTCACCGAAGGCGTAGCCGGGCACTTCGGGTCGAGGGTGGGCGACATCTTCGACGGGAACAGACCGGTGATCCTGTTCAACCCTGTCACCGGACGGCCGACGTTCCCGATGCTGCGACCACATCTGGCGCGGCGACCACCGTTCTCACCGAACCTGCACTCGGGAGCACCCGATCTGGGAGAGACCGCCGATCGACCTATCGACCCGGAGTCTGCCAATCCATGGCTCGGCCGACCTGACGGGCTGTGTCCTGCCAACGCTCCGGTCAAGAAGTTCAACGTCGTTGCCGTCGGAACCAGCGTCGATGTGACGTCACGGTTGAGTGACCCGCAGGGGATGTTGTTCACCCTCGCGCAGAACAAGGAGGCGCTGCTCAGCGGCCAGATCAAGAAAGAGCCGTTGGCGATACGAATGAACGTCGGCGACTGTGGCGCCGTCACGTTGACCTCCGAAGAGCGCGATGAGGATGTGTTTGGCGGGTTCGCCAAAGTCGAGATGCACATCCACCATGTGCAGTTCGACCCAACCGGCTCGGACGGTACGTCGGTCGGGTTCAGCTACGAGCACTCGATCCGGCCCTACACGATCGAAGACACCACCCTTGCGGTCGCCGCTGCGCAGGGCTCGACATCCGTCACCGTCAACCGCCTCGATCCGAAGTATCGCCCCGGTGTGGCGTTCGGTATCGGCCTCGGAACAGAGAGCATCGAACAGGCGTACATCGTGTCGGTCGATCCGTCGACCAACACGATCGTTCTGGATCGACCACTGGCCAACGACCACGCTGCCGGCGAGGGTGCCGGCGTCGAGTTCGTCCGATACCGCTGGTACGCCGATGCGTTGCTCGACAACGTGTTCTGGCACGACCACGTCGATGGCATCCACGGTTGGGGCCACGGCGGCGTCGGGATGTTGATCATCGAGCCGCGCAACTCCACCTACCACGACCCGACCACTGGCGCAGAGGTGTCCTCCGGCACGGTCGTCGACATTCATTCGCATCCTGAGATCGATGGCATGGCTCACCCGTTGGCCGCCGGACTGGTCGAGGGCAGCTTCCGCGAAATGGTGATCTGGACGCTCGACGACAACCCTGTGACCGACTCGACCATCAACCTGCACTCGGCCCCGTTCAGCGATCGCGGCACCGACCCATCGCTGCGGTTCAGCTCGTACACGTGGGGCGATCCGGGCACGCCGCTGCTGCGAGCGTATCCGGGCGATCCCGTCGTGATCAGAGCGATCCACGTCGGCCCGACGATCGACAGCTTCCGCATGGACGGTCACAACTTCTACATCGAGAAGCGATCGAGGAACGCGACGACCGGCGAGATGTACAGCCGTGTCACGGACACGATCCACAGCGGTGTGTCCGAGCGCTACACGTTGATCCTCGACGGAGGCGCAGGTGGCATCAACAAGCAACCCGGTGACTACCTGTACCACAACGGGATCGCCCGGCGGTTCAAGCAAGGTGCGTGGGGCATCATGCGGGTGTTCCCGAAGGCCTCGCCCGATCTTAAAGCCCTGCCTTTGTACGCGGCGCCTCCCGGAACCTATGTTCCGCCCTCCGTCACCGGAGCGCGGCCACCGCTGACGACGAGTGCAGGTGATCCGTGCCCGGCCGGCGCCACTGACAAGACGTTCGCGATCAGCGCGGTCGATGTTCCGGACAGCGTTCAGGGCACAGCCGGCAACGGTGGCACCAGCACGTCCGTTACAGGCGCTGTCACTGCTGCATACGTCATGACCGCAAACGCCGCCGTGGCCAAGTCGAAGGGCGTCATCGATCCATTGGTCGTGCACATCAACGCCGGCGACTGCGTGACTGTGAACTTCACGAACCAGCGCGCGATCGATCGAGCCAGCCTCAGCGTTGGAGAGCTCAGCAAGGCGGGTGGCTCATCGGGCGTCAACGTCGGCTTCGATCCCGAGCAGACGGTGCTGCCCGGGAAGACGCAGATGTACAAGTTCTACGCAGAGAGCCAGTCGATCGAGGCGGCGCAGTTCTCCGACTTCGGGGGCGATGCCACCGGGAAGATCGGGCTCTACGGCGCGTTCGTCGTGCACGAGCGAGGTGCTTGGTTCACCGATCCGGTCACGGGCGCCAGGACCATGACCGGCGTCATGGTCGACGCCCACGTACCCGGCATGCCTGGCTATCGCGACAACACGCTGTTCCTGCAGGATGACGATCCGCAGATCGGTTCCGACTTCATGCCATATCCGATCAAGGTCGGCGGGCTCACGGTGATCAACTACAAGAACGCTGGTCGCCGGACGGACGATTTCAGCGGAACGGTTGCCACGCCACTGCTGCGGGCTTATGTCGGCGATCCGATGAGGATCCATGTGCTGTCCACACCTGGTTCCGAACAACCGCATGCATTCCGAGCGGGTGGTCTCAGCTGGCTGAACGACCCGTACATGGCCTACTCGCGTGAGGTCTCGGCGCAAGGTGTCGCTCCCTTCGAGGGGATCGACGTGCATCTCATCGGTGGGGCCGGTGGACGAGGTCACCAGAAGGGCGACTTCTTCTACGGTGACAACCGCAGGCCATTCACCGAAGGTGGCATGTGGGGCATCATCCGGGTACTGCCGCTGCCGGTCTGCGGAGGGATCAACCCGATCCGTCCCCTCGACGGCGTGAGCTGCGGGTAGGTTCGGCGGACATTGCTCGACGCGGGCGCCGATATGGTCCCGAGCGGACCATTTAGACGCCCACGTTGGGGACTAAGCCGGGCGTCAGTTGTCCTCGGGGGGGAGGTGCTTGGTCGCCCATACCGCTGCTTGTGTGCGATCGGAAACGCTGATCCGCTGGAAGAGCCTGCCGCAATGCGACTTCACGGTCTTCTCGCTGATGCCGAGCTCGCGCCCGATCTGCTTGTTGCTCTGCCCGCCGACGATGAGACGCAGTATCTGACGCTCCCGTTGTGTGAGGGATGCCCCCGAGTTGGGTTGGCTCGTTGCGTTGCGGATGAGTTGAGCAGCGACCGAAGGGCTCAACGGAGCGCCGCCGTTGACTGCCGCGCGGATACCCGCGACCAACACCTCGGGCTCGACGTCCTTGACGAGGTAGCCGCGCGCGCCGGCGGCGAGGGCAGCCGTGACCTGTTGCGGTTCTTGGAACGTCGTCAGTGCGATCACTGCGATCTCAGGATTGCTGGCCGCCAGGATGCCGATGGCAGTGATGCCATCGACGATCGGCATCTGCAGATCCATCAACACGACGTCGGGGGTCAGCCCGCGCGCGAGTTGCAACGCCTCTCGCCCATCTGACGCCAAGCCGACGACCTCGATGTCGGCCTGCGCGTCGAGCAGTTGTGACAGTCCGGTTCGAACCAACGAGTGGTCGTCCGCCAATACGATGCGAATCATCGGTTCTCCTCCAACTCGAGATGCAAGGTTGTCCCCGACCCCGGTGTGGAATCGACCACCAGAACCGCGCCCATGTCCTCGGACAAGTCGCGTAGAAGTTGCAGGCCGAGGTGGCCGACCTGCCGCTGGGATAGAGCCGTTTCCTTGTCGAACCCGACTCCGTTGTCGACGATCTTCAGCGTCAGCGTCTTGCCGCTCTTCTTCGTCGAGATGTCGACATGCGTCGCGTGCGCATGTGCGTCGACGTTGCGCAGAGCCTCGCGACTTACGCGCAACAAGAGGAGCTCGTTTGCTGGTGACAGCCGTACTTCGGGAACCTTGACCACGACGGTCACACCACGTTGACGGAGCGCCGCGATGGTGTCATCGAGGCCTGCCGACCAGCCATTTTCGGGTACCTCGACGGGATAGATGCTGTTGAGCAGCGAACGCAGGCTTCGAACCGTGTGACGGGTGGCGACGGCCAATCCACCGAGTCGTTCGTGCATGGGTGATGGTGCGTCGTCGGCAGCCGCCGAGAGGCTGAAGGTGATCCCGATCAGTTCCTGCACGGCTCCGTCGTGAACCTCCGCGGCGATTCTCCGTCTTTCGATGTCGCTCGAGTCGATCACTCGCTCGAGCAAGTCTTCTCGTTGCGCTTGCAACCTCTTGAGCCGATGCGTCAGCGCCCGAGCAAGGGGAATCTGGGCGACAGCGAGGAGGCCGAGACCACCGAGCAGAAGCGGCAGGAAGCTACGACGCTGATCCGCTGCCCGCTCGTCGACCAACTTGATGGGGTAGTACGTCTCGACGACCATCGGCGTACCAGTTTTGGTCTTCCACCCGAAGTAGACCTGCAGCAGGCGCCGTTCGCCCGCGGCGATCTCGAACTGGTTCTCGTCTTCGTCCAGCTTGCTGATGTTGGCTAGCACACCTTCGCCGTGCAGCAGCTTCTTCTCCTCGTCGCCGAACGCAAACGTGCGTCCGATCAGGTCTGGCTCATCAGCCCACAGAACACGCCCTTCGACGGACCAGACCTTGACGTGAGAGGCGCCGCCCTCATTGATCAGTGCCTTGCCGGCGATGCCCACTTGGTGGAGGGCTTCTTTGTTGCCGGTGAGCAGATCGTCGGTGATGAACGGAGCCAGCGCGGCGCTGCCGCTGAGGGCGCCATACCGGCCGGCATCTTCGATGGCCGAGTTCTGTGACGTCCGTTGGAAGAGCCAGGCCCAGCCGATGCCGAGTCCCACGAGTGAGAGCGCGGTAAAGGCCACGGTTGCACCAACCGCGCCGCGCAGGCTTCGAAGCCCCGCCGAACCGTCCCTTTGGTCGAGCGTCATCTTAGTCAAGAGTCTACGACTATACGACGGAAGTCGTAGGTCGTTCTGTCAAGTATTACACAAGTTACGCGCGATTACTTTTACGCAAAGCGTTTCATCCGCTCCCTCAAAAATGCTGAGCACTCGGGCATCGACGAAAAGTCGGCTCACGGCGTACTCCTCGGCGTATCCGTAGCCGCCATGGATCTGCATCGCTTCACGGGTGACCCACTCGGCTGCTTTGCACACGTATGCCTTCACCATGCTGGCTTCTATCGAACCCTCACCTTTTGCCATCAGGGTGGCTACGTGGTAGCTGAACTGCCGCCCCGCTTGGATCAGCACCGCCATGCGACCGAGCTTGACAGCCGTCAGCTCATAGTCGGCAATGGCCGTGCCGAAGACTGTGCGGTTATGCGCGTACTCCGCGGCTGCTTCATATGCGGCTTGCATAACTCCGAGCGCTCGCGCCGCTGTCTGCAGACGGCCGTTCTCGAACCCTTCCATTTGGAAGTAGAACCCTCTGCCGAGTCCGTCTTCTTCGCCGATCAAGTTCTCGGCCGGTACCCACCAATTCTCGAGAGCGACCTCATAGCTGTGCATGCCCCGATAGCCGATCGTGTCAATTGGGCGGCCTTCCAGCTTTCCTACGGTGTCGTCTGCGGTGGCCTTTTGGCTGAAGACGAAGCCGTGGCCGTCCCCGCGCGGCTTCGGGACGATGAAGAGGCTTAATCCCCGATGAGCCTTGCTTCGGTCCGGGTCGGTGCGCGCCAGCAACATCAGCACATCGGCTCGGGCGCCGAAGGTGCACCAGGTCTTGACGCCGTTGATGACATAGCCGGGAGCGTCGTCGGGGCCCAATGCAGGCGTGGCAGTGACCTTGATGCCGGCTACGTCGCTGCCGAAGTCGGGCTCTGTCACCGCAACTGCTGCCATGACTTCTGCCGTCGCCAGCTTGGGCAGCCAGTGGTGCTTCTGCGCCTCTGTCCCACCTTTGACGAGCGCCCGCGTGAGAATCTCGGGACGTGTGATCAACGAACCACCGATGCCCAGCGAGCCGCGACTGAGCTCCTCGGTAGCGACGACCATGGCGATGTATTCGCCGTCGCCGCCCTCGCTGTAGCCGCCGTACTCGGCGGGAACGCTGAGTCCGAACGCGCCCATCTCGGCAAGGTCGCCGATCAGCTTCTCGGGTACGTCGGCGTTGTGCCGATGGACGTGTTCGGCGATCGGGGCGATCTCGTTGTCGGCAAATGACCGGAACGTGTCTTGCACCATCTCGAACTCGCTGTCGAGGTGACGCGGCCCCGGCTGATCCGCGAGCGACGCGACGAACGCGGTTGCGCGGAACTTGTCGAGGAACGGGTGCGTGTCGCGCAGAGGATCGCTGTCGAATCCCCACATTGATTCGCGCCCGCACAGCCGGCTGTTGAGATCGTGAATCACGTCTGCGGCAAACGCGCACGTGAGGCGGCCCTCGACCTCTCCTTTGGCGCCGTAGTCGAGCATCGCCCTGGCAGCGGCTAACTGGGCAGCCGAATGGGCAATGTCGTACGCGAGCACTTGCTGCTTGTCGGGGCCTCCGGAAGCAGCAAGGTGTCGGACCGCTTTTCCGACTACATGGGTGGCGATCTCGATGTTGTCGGCCGCTGCGGCCAGATCGGGTCCCGGTAACTCGATCGGCGAATCAGCCAGCGGTTCCTGCACACTCCGAGGCTACCGACGCCGAACAACCACCGGGAACAAGCAGTGACGACCGCGGCGCGTGTGTGACAGGCTTGCATATGCGTTCAGAACCAACCACACGCCTATGCGTGTACTGCGGGTCGAATGCGGGCACATCGCCGTCCTTCGGTGAGGCGGCGCAGCAGCTGGGATCGGCACTTGCCCACCGTGGTATCGGCCTCGTCTACGGAGGCGGTCACGTCGGCCTCATGGGCCTTGTTGCCGACGCCGCACTTGCTGCCGATGGCGAGGTGGTCGGCGTGATCACGGAGCGGTTGGTACGTGCCGAGGTCGCCCACGACGGGTTGACCCGCCTCGAGGTGGTTCCGACCATGCACGACCGCAAGGCCAGGCTCAGTGAGTTGGCCGACGGCTTCGTGGTCTTGCCGGGAGGCTTCGGCACCGTCGACGAGTTCGCCGAAGCATTGACCTGGAATCAACTGGGACTGATCGCCAAGCCCGTCGTGCTACTCGACGTCGACGGATACTGGGCGCCGCTGTTCGAGTGGATGTGCAATTCGGTCACGGCCGGATTCGTCCGCGACTCTCATCGCATGTTGGCGCAGCGCGCGCACACGGTCGACGAAGCGATCGCGCTGGCAACAGGGCCCGTTCCCGATGTCGGCCACAAGTGGATAGACCGCGACTTCACGCCGATGCCTGGGACACCTCGTTCACCGTCCAACTGATTACATCTGCCGCTCCCAGCATCATTGCCGTGGTCACTTCGAGTTCGGCACCGGCGCGCACCGCGAGCGCGGCCCGAAGTGTGTCGTGCATGTAGTCGGGCGTGACCACGATCCCGTACTCGCCAGCTCCGCGTTTCGACGTCACGTCGCCGGTGAACGCGGTGTAGTGCAATCGAAGGGCGCCCAGCGCGCACCATTCGAAGAGGACCGGCTCGAAGGAGGCCGCCGGCTCCTCGCACGCGGACACCACAGACTCCGCAAGCTGCTTCCAGTAGGTCCTCAGGTTGTCGACGACGAATCGCACCCGCTCTTCCACCTCGTGCCAGATGTTCAGCTTCTCTGGATCCGCGCCGCGCACGGTCACCCCGTACCTGGCGAGTGTGTACCAGTTGACCGGGTTGATCTCGAAGCACTCACCGTCGTGGTGCAGCTGGCCGTCCAGCGTCCATGGACGATGAAGGCCCGTCGCCGGAGGGCTGATCAGGTCAGCCCACGCGAGGTACGGACCGTCGATGTGTGGAAGCGGTTGCCGTTCGTCGAGCAGGGCGTGGGCAGTCTGCAGCAGGCCGAAGTCGGCGTCGCTTGCCGGCTCCGCGGTGATGGCCACGAGGTCGATGTCGCTGCGTCCCGGGTGCCAATCACCGAGCGCGAACGAGCCGACCACGTACAGCCCCTCGATCAGTCCCGGCGCGGTCGAGTCGACGATCTCGAGATACGTACCCAGCGCGGAGGCGACATCCATCGCCCGAGTCTTGTCGTTGGCGGCAGTCCCACGGCGTATACGCGCATCAGGTGAGCGTGTGATCAGCCGCCGATGGCTCACACGCTCACCTGATGTGTTTTGGGGGAGGAATCCCAGAATGTGTTAGGGACTTGCGATGACCTTGACGTGCGGCGTGCACAGCGGATCGACGCAGTGCAGGACTACGAGCTTCGAAGCACCGCTGTCGTAGCGGCTGACGAT
>JANMMQ010000154.1:0-1544 GCA_031373465.1 Ilumatobacteraceae bacterium
GTTCAACACGACCAGGCTGCACAGCTCACTCGCTGACATCCCGCCCGCCGAGTTCGAGGCGGCCTACTACGCTCAAAGATCGACCAGCCAACTGGTTGAAACCCAATAACCCGAGTCTCCATCAGACCCAGGGCGGTTCAGGTTGTCATCGACAACGAGTTGGCGACCTCAGTCACCGTCCGCTGCCGATCCAAGACTTCTTCGACCGCTCGACGACGGAACTCTGGTGTGTACTTCGATGGACGTGCCATGACAGCAGTCTCCTATCCCCGCAGCCTCAAGCCACGGAATGAGCACTGCATCAAACCCGGGGCGACTCAACAGCCACACCTCCAATCACCCGTAGAATTGGTTGCGTATGAGCCAACCGCCTCCGCTGATCGCAGTCTGTGCGCGAATCCTGACCTTCAGCGACGAGGGCAAGCGCGATGCCTTCTCCAGCAGTCAGCCGTACAGCCGAGCCGTCGCCAGGGCTGGTGGCGTGCCGGTACTGGTGCCACCGATCCATGAGCTCACCGACAACGCCCTGTCGGTGTTGCAGCACTTCGACGGCGTCCTCCTGCCAGGTGGTGGCGACATCGATCCGCGGTGCTACGGACAGGAGCCGACCGAAGAGTCGCTCTACGGCATCGTTGCGGCCAACGACGAGCTCGACATGGCCGTCGCCAAGGCTGCACTCGTGCTCGATCTGCCGATGTTGGCCCTGTGCCGTGGCATGCAGGTGCTCAACATCGTCCTCGGCGGCACGTTGGTGCAGGACATCGGCAACGACGAGCACTGGATGCGCGAGCACTCCGTGAAACTCGTCGAAGGATCGATCATCGCCGATCTCGTCGGCGACACGCACCTCGACCATTGCCACTCCGTGCACCACCAGGGCATCGGCGAGCTCGGCGCCGGTCTGGTGCCGATCGGGTACTCCGAGGACGGTCAATTGGAGGCGGTGGAACTGCCGTCCAAGGCGTGGGTTGTGGGCCTGCAGTGGCACCCGGAAGACACGGCCACTCGTCAGCCGCAACAACAGGCAATCTACGATGAGCTCGTCCGGCGAGCGGGTTTACACTGACGTGGTGAAAGAGGCCGTGAAAGACGGCGTGAGACCTCTCGTCGTGATCGTCGGCCGGCAGTCGAACGACGCGCAGGGCGTGCGTGGAAAGCCATTCGCGGCCGGACAGACCTACTTCCGCTCGGTCGAACGTGCAGGCGGGATACCGCTGATGCTGCCGCCGATCCTCTCGCTGGCCGATGACATACCGTCGCTCCTGGACCGGGTCGACGCGGTGGTCTTCCACGGCGGTGGCGACATCGATCCTCGGCGATACGGGCAAGAAGCAACCGAGGAATCGCTGTACGGGATCGTTCCCGAGCACGACGAGATGGAGTTGGCGATGATCTCCGCCGCGATCGATGCCGACAAGCCGGTGCTGGCGATCTGTCGAGGGTTGCAGATCCTCAACGTTGCTCTCGGCGGGAGCCTGCTGCAAGACATCGGCAACGAAGAACACTGGCACCACTTCACGGTCAACGAGCTCGACGCCGGCTCG
>JANMMQ010000176.1:0-2945 GCA_031373465.1 Ilumatobacteraceae bacterium
ACGGTGTGGCGAGTGATCAACCGACTGCGTTCGATCGCCGAGCACGGCGGTATGCAGCGCTCCAAGGACCGCCGTGAGACCACCCACTCGGTTCGTCAGCACCTGCCGGCCAGGTTCATCCTGGTTCCGTACCACATCGGCTGGCATCTGGCTCACCATGTCGACTCCGGGGTTCCCTTCCGCAACCTGCCTCGCTTGCACCAAGCCCTCGCCGAGGCCGGGTACGTCGACGACTCGTTCGAATACCCCTCGTACCCGGCGATCTGGCGAGCGCTGAAATCCTGAACGAGTGTTTGCGGCCCACCGCGCCTGAACGAGTGTTTCCGGCCACCCCGGGGGCGCCGCAGACACTCGTATAGACCCAGGTGCGCCGGAAACACTCGCATAGGGGGTTTCCACTACGGCCGTAGGGGAAATACACTGTGCCTATGACTACGGCTGTCAGCGAGCTGTTCCGCATCGACGATCTGCACGCCAGGCCGGCGCTGACCGAGTCCGCAGCCAACGAATCCGCATCCAACGATGCCTTTGCCCGCGCGATCGCCGAGGGCGACGAGATCCTCCGGGGATTGTCGCTGACGGTCAACCCAGGCGAGGCCCACGCCATCATGGGTCCCAACGGCTCCGGGAAAAGCACCCTGGCCAGCACCTTGTTGGCCTCCCCCGAGTACGTCGTCACCGGCGGGCGGGTCTACTTCAAGGGTGAGGACATCACCGATTGGCCGCCCGACGTACGGGCCAAGGCAGGCATGTTCCTGGCCTTCCAGTACCCCCAAGAGATACCTGGGGTTTCGGTCATCCAGTTCCTGCGGCAAGCCCTCTCGGCGCGCAAGGGCATCGACCTCAGCGTGCTCGAGCTGCGCCTCGCCACGATGGATTGGATGAAGCGACTGGGCATGGATTCATCCTTCGTCGACCGCTACCTCAACGAGGGGTTCAGCGGCGGTGAGAAGAAGCGCAACGAGATCATGCAGATGGCCATCCTCGAGCCGGAACTGGCAATCCTTGACGAGACCGATTCCGGCCTCGACATCGACGCGCTGCGCACCGTGGCCAAGGGGATCCGCGAGATTCGCCGCGAGCGACCGCAGATGGGCATCGTCCTCATCACCCACTACCAACGGCTGCTCGACGAGGTCCAACCCGACCGCGTGCACATCCTTGTGGGCGGTCGCATCGTCGCCAGCGGCGGCATGGAGCTGGCGGCCCAGCTCGAGCGAGATGGATACGAGGCGTTCCGATGACGTTGGACGTCGCTGCGATCAAGGCTCAGTTCCCATTGCTGCAGCGCGAGATCAACGGCCTGCCGTTGGTGTACCTCGACTCGGCCAACACGTCGCAGAAGCCGCGCTCGGTCATCGACACCATGACGAAGTTCATGGAGACGTCGTACGCGCCGATCAACCGCAGCGCCTATCAGTTGGCCGCCGAGGCAACCGAAGCGTACGAGGATGCTCGCAGCGCGACGCAACGCTTCATCAATGCACCCCGCGCCCATGAACTGATCTTCACGAAGAACGCCACCGAGGCATTGAACCTCGTTGCGTACAGCTGGGGAGGAGCCAACCTGCAGGCGGGCGACGTCGTCGTACTGACGCAGATGGAGCACCACGCCAACATCGTGCCCTGGCACATGCTCGCTGCCGAACGCGGCATCGAGCTGCGCTGGGTGCCTCTGACGATCGACGGTCTGCTCGATCTGACCAACCTCGGTTCGCTCCTCCAAGGCGCCAAGGCGTTCTGCTTCACCGCCATGAGCAACGTGCTCGGCACCATCACGCCCGTTCGGCAGCTGTGTGATGCAGCCCATGCCGCGGGTGCTCTGGCGATCGTCGACGGATGCCAGTACGTGCCCCACAATGTCACGGACGTGCAGGCGTGGGACGCCGACTTCGTCGCATTCAGCAGCCACAAGATGTGCGGTCCCTCGGGCATCGGAGTGCTGTGGGGACGCGAAGCGCTGCTCGAAGAGATGCCTCCATTCATCGGTGGCGGCAACATGATCGCCGACGTTCGACTCGACGGCTTCACCCCCGCCGAACTGCCGGCGAAGTTCGAAGCCGGCACCCCGCCGATCACCGAAGCCATAGGCCTGCATGCGGCCATCGACTTCATGGAGGATCTCGGGATGGCCAACGTTCGACGGCACGAGATGGAGATCGCCTCGTACGCGATGACGACACTCGTCGATCGATACGGCGATGACATCTGCTTGCACGGGTCCACCAATGTCGAAGTCCGCGGCGCCACGTTCAGCTTCGGCTTCCGCAACATCCACCCGCACGACCTGTCGCAGGTCCTCGACCAGCGCAACATCTGCCTGCGCGCCGGCCATCACTGTGCCAAACCGTTGATGCGCCTGTTGGGTGTCAACGCGACTGCACGCGCCAGCTTCTACATCTACAACGACCAGCACGACGTCGACGCTCTGACAGAAGCGCTCGACGGAGCCAGCGATATCTTCGGGCTCTGACCGAAGAGGAGGAGCCAGAGTCATGCCAGGCCTCGAAGACCTGTACCGCGAGATCATCCTCGACCACTACCGCACACCGCGCAATCGCGGCGAGCTGCCACCCCCGGCCGCACACGCGGTGGGCCACAATCCGCTGTGCGGCGACGAGATCGACGTGTACCTGACGGTCGATGGCGACACCGTCACCGACGTCAAGGTCGGCGGCCAGGGTTGCTCGATCTCGCAGAGCTCGGCATCGATGATGAGCCAGGCTGTGAAAGGCCGCTCGATAGCCGAGGTACGCGCTCTCGTGCGCCGGTTCAAGGGCATGATGTCGATCGAGGAAGCGGCGCCGGAGGGTGAAGCGGTCGACGGGGTCGACATCAAACTGGGCGACCTCGAAGCGCTGCAGGGAGTCGTCAAGTTTCCTGTGCGGATCAAGTGCGCAACGCTGGCCTGGAACACCCTGACCGAGGCATTGGCAGAGGCCACC
>JANMMQ010000251.1:0-11537 GCA_031373465.1 Ilumatobacteraceae bacterium
CTTCCTGAGTCGTGACACGCGGGGTCAGGCCGAGAACCTCCGCAAGTCGGGAGCCATCGGCCAGCCGGCCGCGATGGATCAACTCCATGACATGCTCGGGCACCGGGGCTCCGAGCAGGAAGCTGATCTGGCGGGCGACGCGCCATTCCGGCCCGAGCAACGGCAGTGGCAGTCTCCGGCCACGCCGAATGGCCTGCATGGTCGAGATGGCACCAGGAGCGACGACGTTGACCGGGCCCTCGATACGCCGCTCGGCCGCGGCAACGAAGGCATGAGCCGCTTCGGAATCGAGTGTGACGGCAAATGGCGGGTCGGCGAGCACGCTGAAGGGCACGACCGGCTGACGCAGCACCCGGCCGAGCGGGCTCGGCACATGTGGTCCGAGGACGGGCGCCAATCGGAGGGCGCCGACCACGACCCCAACTCGCCGGCCGACCCGAAGTGCATTCGTCTCGATATCGAGAACCATGCGGCCGTATTCGCTGGTGGGGTTGGTCGGGGCTTCTTCGTCGGGACGGGTGAGCGCATGCCGGCCGCGTCCGTAGATCTCGATGCCGCTGCGCACGACGATCGCTTGCAGAGATGGGCATTCGGCGGCTGCTGCGAGAAAGGACGTTGCGGCTTCAGCGGTGAGGCGTTTGGCCAACGTGGTGCCGGCTCTGGCATCGGGCTCCCACACGGCGAGGTGGATGAGGACGTGTGGGTCGAAGCGGGTCACGACGTCGACGATCCGCTCGCGATCGCTGGGTTCGATGAGGTGGAACTCGCTGCGACGCAAGCGACGCCGAGGTGGATCGACATCAATGCCGAGGATCGAGCCCACCCAGGGCGCGGCTTCGAGCAGTGACGCGACGAGTGAACCGAGTTCTCCGCCCATCCCGCTGACGAGCACTCGTTGCCCGCGCATCTGCAGAACGCTATCGGGTCGTTCGGCTCCTCAAGGGCTTTGTCAAGTCGGCCGATACCGATCAGGAAGGGAGGAGCGGATGCCGCCAGTATCCGAGCAGCACAGCGAAAGCGGCGCGCACGTCGCATGCCCGCGCGCCCGCTGCCTCTTCGCCATCGTGATGTTCGTGATCGGCATCGTCCCTGTGGCCCAGATCGCGAAGGCAGTCGGACCAGCGAAGCCGGCTTGTGCGGGGGCGACGTACTCCGTCGTCAGCGGCGACTCGTGGAGCCGGATCGCTTCGCAGTCGAAGGTCTCGATGACTGCTCTGATGAACGCCAATGGCGCGACGACCGCCACGGTGATCCACCCCGGCGAGACCCTCTGCCTGCCATCCGGTACCGCCGCACCTGTCACGGCGACCACCACGCCCACCACAACACCAACCCCCGTCACGCCGCCCGCACCCGGCCCTCCGGTCACCGGGGGCGTCGCGATCGATGTGTTCCCGGCGCAGGGGCCATGCTCGTTCACCGATACCTACGGGGCACCGCGGTCGGGAGGGCGGGTACACGAGGGTGTCGACGTCATCGCCAAGGCCGGTCAGTGGGTCTACGCGGTCAAAGAAGGCACCCTGACGAAGCGGTACGTCGACGCACCGGGTTCGCTGTCGGGCAACGGCTGGCAGTTGACCACGGCCGATCGCACGTACTTCTTCTACGCCCACCTCAGCGCGTTCGCGCCCGGCCTGACGGTCGGGTCGGCGGTGAAAGCCGGTCAGATCATCGGTCAGATAGGCATGACGGGCGCCGCCCCCATCCCGCACCTCCACTTCGAGGTACACCCCTTCGGTGGCGCTTCCATCAACCCGATGCCGGTTGTCAAAGCCGTCGATGGTTGCAAGAACAGCGCTGTGCCAGCTCAACCGAACGGAATACCGGTCGTTGCGCCGATAACCACGACGCCGGTGACCACACCCACGACCCCCGCCACGGTTCCGGGCGCGACCGTCCCTGCTGTAACCGTCCCCGCCGCAACGGTGCCCCCGACCACAGCACCACCCACTGCCGTCTATGTGCCGATCGCACACCGTCGCGACATCTCCGGCCTGACCGACACCGTGGTGCGCGGTCGACGGGACGTTCCCGTCGGCTGAGACTCGACTGGGACTCAGCCGAAGCCGCGTGAGTCCTGCTTGAGGGCAGTATCGACGGAAAGCGCAGCGGCCACGACGAGCGAATTCAGCGGCTGCGGAATCTGGGTGTGGATCTGCACTACGTAGTTGTCGGCCGTTGTGAACAGGGTCTTGGCGACGCCTTCGAAGGTCTTGGTGATTCGAGCAACCTCGACGCCGGTGTGATCTTCGATCCGGAAGTTCCACGCCCGCCAGTTCTCAGCCTTGATCGCACCGTACGTGTGCCCGCCGGCCTGCAACGTGAAATGGATCTTGCCGAACACGTTGTCCTGCACGATTCGGCCGATCTCTTGATCGTTGCCGTCGCTGACGATCACTGTGCTCTTCATCACCTTTGCCGGGCGGGTGATCTTCAACAAGACACGCCCTGCCGTATCGGCGATCTCCAGCTTGTGGGTCATGAACTGATCGAAGCTGGTCAGCAGGCGCATGGCCTTCTTAGCGGTGCTCTGGCCGACCTGGTTGACGCCTGCGATCTGCTGGCCACTCTGGTTGTACACGCTGTACTGGTTGTTGAGCTCGATCAACTTGGCCTTCTGGTTGACGACCAGGATCGGCTCGGTGAAGATCGTGCCGCCGCCGACGAACGCCGACTCGCCGACGTTTGCGCTGCGGTATTTCGATTCACCGTGCAACTGGGTCTGGATCTTCGTCGGGTCGCCCTCATTGCCGAGCGTCAGGGCCGAGTCGACCTTGTCGAGGCCTCGGGGCTGCAACGCATCGGTGGACTGCACGCCGTTGTTGCTGACGTGATCGGTCCAGACCTTGCCGTCCCAGTACCGCAATTGATGACGCCCCATGGGGTCCGGATGCCAACTGGCGGGGTTCTCACTCATGGGCGCCAGCATATGGGGCGCGGCCCAGTCCCTAACGAAGCTCGTGCACCATCAGGATGACTTCGCGGGCGAACGGATCGAGTTGCCGACCGGCGATCCGCTCGGTGATGGCAATTGCCTGCGACGCGTCGTCGACCAGGCCGCTCCAGCGGATGTAGCCGCCCATGATGCCGATGAGACGGTCGTCGACGGGCTCGTTGTGAACGATGACCTTGGTGCTTCCCTCCAGCAGGCCGCCCAGTTCGACGTAGAAGTTGCGCAGCCACTGACCGAGGTCCTCGACCCCTGTGAACGGTCGGTGCAGGTATGGAAGGGCGAGTTCGTCGTAGTTGTGAAGGTTGTGAGGGGCAGGGATGATGCTGATCAGGCAGCCGAAACCGTTCTCACGCAGCCAGATGATCTCTTCTTGCCGGCGGACGCGGCGATGGTTGTCGCCGTACCCGCCCGGACGCTCGCAAACAGCGAGCTTGTCCTTCATGATCCATGTGAAGTTGCGGGGGGTGATGCCCAGTGCCCACTTGCCCCGGAGCCGCGGCGGCATCAGTAAGTCCCTCCATCGAGCGCAAACATTCGGAATGCGAGGTTACCGGCTCGGCGTCACCGTTGGTTCGCCCAGCAGTCGTAATCGTTGCCTCGATCGTTCGACACGCCGCCCTGCACCCAGATCGCAGCCACTGGCGTGCCCGCCGGCCACCCGCAGGACCCGTTCGACCGTCGCCGCGTCGGGCGGGTGCTGGGTGGTCAGCCACCGCCGCACCGCCCGCCTGGCCAGCGGCAATGGCGCGGCGCTCAGCGCTTTGGCGTCGGTCGGATCGATCGAGGCTGCCAGTTCGTCCAGCAGATCTCCGTCGTCCCGCATCAGCGCGGCTTGACGGACCAGGACCGGAACCAGATCTCGCCCGGCCAGCTCGTTCATGGCGGGCAGCAGCTCGTGGCGAACGCGATTGCGCAGGAATGCCGGGTCGCGGTTGGATGGATCGTCGACCGTCGCGATCGCGAGGGCGTCGCAGAACTTGACCGTGGCGGCACGGCGCAACGCCAGGATCGGCCGCCGAGTGCCAGGGCGCATCGCCGCCAGTCCGCTGCTGGAAGCTCCGCGCATCAGGTTGATCAGCACCGTCTCAGCCTGGTCATCGGCGGTATGGCCGGTCATGACGTCGTTCGGCAGCACGGCGTACCGGGCATCACGAGCTCGGGCTTCGAGATTGGGTCCTTGAGGGACATTGATCGATTCGGCGCGAAACTCCGCACCGAACCTGTCAGCCGCTGCGGCAACGACGGCCGCTTCGGCGTCGGACCCAGGTCGGAGCCCGTGGTCGACATGAACTGCGATCACCCTGCATCCGGCCGCCACTGCCAGCACCATGAGTGCCATCGAGTCCGCGCCTCCCGAGACGGCACAGGTGACGGTTGTGGCAGGCGTTGGGAATGTGCATTTGTCGAGCAGATTGAGCGTCGCCGGGTTGCCGTCAGCCAACGAGCGCCCCAACACGGTCCAACCACTTCTGCGGATTGCGGATCTCGTCGAGCGAAGGCAGGTTGGCCGGATCTCTCCAACACACGTCGACGGCTCGCGGCCCACCCTCGGCCTCGATCGCGGCGATGAACCGCTCGCCGGCTGCGTACTGGTTGAGCTTGCCCTCGATGCCGGTGAGTCTCAGCACCAACCGCGTCAGTGGATTGGATCGACGCCGCCTGGCCTGTAGCACAGCGCTGAAGCGCCCGGCTGACGGCACCAGGTCGCCGACGGCCCGGCTCATCGTGACGTCGCCGTGTCCTTCCAACAGCGACATCAATCCGGCGATCTGTTGGATCACCTCGATTGCTCTGGCGAGGCGATGAGGCCGAGGACTCCGCTGTCGCGAACCTGTTGCCTGGCTCTATCACGATTGCTGAACGCCTCGCGCACCGACTCGGCTATCCGCCGAGGATCAGGGTTGGCCAGCCGCACGCTCTTTTCGACCAGGTCCGCGAAGTGTTGGCGCATCCATGGCACCCCGGTGAATTGGGCACGGTGGGTGAGCTCGTGAAGCAGCACCCAGGTACGGAACTCGGTCGGGTCGAAGCCAAACCGTCGCTCCAACGTCGACAGGTTCGGGCCTACCATGTACACGGCGTCGTCGTCGGCGTCGCGCCCGACCAGCAGGTCGTACTGACCGAGCACGCGTGTGCCCATCCAGCCGAGCAGGGCACCGAGCTCGGCCCCGACGAGCTGACTGCTGATGGTCGCGGCAATCCCTTTGGTGGGCATCTTCACGGACCACTCTTCGATGGCCGGTGCGAGCAGGTGTTGGAACGAGTCGATGTTGGCTCGGATCCAACCGGGCCGGTCGATGACCTCCACCACGGCGGGACCGGCAAGGGACCGCAAACCGGTGGTTGCCTCGATCTGGTCCTCGAGTTGCGGGATCGAAGTTGAGAGGTCGACTGATGCAGCGGAATCGATCGAGCTCTGGCGACCGGCGATCCGAACGGCGATCTGCTCGGCGCGTCGCCAGTCGATCGGCGACTCAGCGGATGCCACGGTGACCGACTTAGTCTTCCCGGTTTCGTTTCGAAGGGAACTGCGTTGCAGTGACCTTCTTCAGATAGCCACCGATCAAACCAACGACGGCTAGGACCGACACCGCGAGCAGGATGACGCCGAGCCAGAAGTGGAAGATGACCGCTGTCATGCCGGCCAGCGTAGCCAGCACCCGGTTGACCCGTGAACTCTGCAGTGTTCGGCGGCCACCGGGTGATTGAGGCTCAACCGATGCGACCGTCGCCGTCGAAGTCCTCGTTGAAGCATTTCTCGATACGGGACAGAAGCCCTGGTGGCATCTCGTCGCTGCGACACTTCGCGGCGATCACGGTGCGAAGCTCGGCCTGGAAGTCGAAGGCCTGAAGGCAGTCTCTGCAACCTCCGAGGTGTGCGTGTATTGCGTGGTGCCCGTCTTCGGAGAGCTCCCCGTCGAGAAAGGCCTCGAGTTCCCGGATCGTGTCGTCGCAGTTATCCATTGGTCGGTTCTTTCGCAGGTTCGTCATCGTCAGCAGTGATGAGGCCACGCTGCTCGGCAAAGTCGTACAACTTCTTATGCATCGCTTTTCTTCCCCGATGTAGACGAGACATCACGGTTCCAATTGGGACGTCGACCATTTCAGCGATCTCTTTGTACGAAAATCCTTCCACGTCGGCGAGCAAAACAGGTACGCGGAACGCGTCAGGCAGCTCTTCGAGTGCTGTCTTGACCTCGTCGTCAGTGAACAGGTCGAGGAGGGTGTCTTCGGCGCTGTGACTTGTCGTGCCGAGATTGCCGACACGTCGATAGAGGTAAAGGTCTTCGACCTCGTCGAGATCGGTCTCGAGGGGGCGGCGCTGCTTCGAGCGGTACGTGTTGATGTACTGGTTGGTCATGATGCGGAACAACCAGGCGCGCAGGTTGGTGCCCTCTTCGAACCCCGCGTAGCTGCGATAGGCGCGCAGGTATGTCTCCTGCACGAGGTCTTCCGCGTCGGCCGGCTTGCGTGTCATGCGCAGAGCGGCGCTGTACAACTGGGGCGCGTACTGCATCGCCTCTTTGGTGAACTCGGCCCGATCTGCCACGTCGTCGACCCTAGCCGCGACCCCTGGACCAGCAGGTCAGGCAGAAACGTCGGCGAGCGGGGTCGGCAAGTCTTCGACAAACGCGTCGACGGCCGCCACGAAGCGAGCCAGCATGTCGGCGAGGATCGGTCGCTCTTCGGGTGTGAACGCACCGAGCATGTGGGTCATCAGTTGCCCACGCCGCGCATGGACATCGGCGTGCCTCGAGCGGCCGGCGTCGGTGATCTCGACCATCACGACCCTGCCGTCGTCCTCGTTCGGCGTTCGCACGGCAAGGCCCGAACTGACCAGACGCTGCACTGCTCGTGTGGCGGTCGACGGGTCGATGCGCAGCGCCTCGGCGAGGTCGCTCATGCGCCACGACGGATGACGGGCGAGGAGGTCGAGCGAGTCCATTTGACCTTGCTCGAGTGCTTGGTCGCCGCTGCCGAGCAAGTACTCGCGCAATGAGCCCATTGCTGCGCCGCGGCGGATCTGCACCCACGATCTCCCGATCTGCACAGCCAGTTCGTACATCTCGCGCTGGTGCAGATCGACCGTCGGTTCCATGAGGACAGCAAGGGTATTCGGAGCCCAAGGTGGGAATCGAACCCACGACCTACGCATTACGAGTGCGTTGCTCTACCGACTGAGCTACCTGGGCGCGGCGTGCATCGTAGCGGGAGGCAACTGACGATGACATGGCTTATCGAGCGGCCCCGAGACCAGCGATCACCGCGAACTACGTCCGTGTGACTTGCTAAACCTTGAAGAGATCTTGCCGATCATTCCCTTTGTGAAGTGGTGGCGGGTCGGACTCATATCGTGCCTCGGCATTGCTGTCGTTCTGTACGGCTGGCAAGTTCGAACGATCTGGGTCCCCGCAGAACATTGGATGATCGGTCCGCCTGTGATCGGGGCGATCGCTGCGGTGTTCGGCGCGCGTTTTCGGCAGAACGGCGACAGGGTCGCGTGGATCGCGATCGCCGGCTCGTGCGCGATGACCGCCGGTTCCTATGCGCTGATGTTGTGGAAAGGGGCGTTCGGCCTTCACGATTTGGCCGATCTGGCCAGCGTGATGCGAGCGCCTGATCGGACGCTTCTCGCGCTCGCACTGCTGGCGATGATCGCCGATCGCTCGCCGATCCGTGATCGCTACCTCGCTATCGAAGCCAGCATCGTCGCCCTGGCCACCGCACTGGTGATGTGGGTCGCCGTCGTCGAGCCTGCCCTCACCAGGTCACCACTCGACCAGTCGGGTCGGCTGCTATCGCTCAGTCTTCCCGCCTCTGACCTGGTCCTTGTGGCCCTCGGCGCGCGTCTGTCCCTGGGCTACCGGGCCCGGAGCAGATCGTTCCTCGCCCTGCAATTGGCGCTGGTCGCCAGGTTCGCGGCGAACATGATGAACTACTTCGGAGAGGTCGGCAATGGACACACCCCACCCGCCGTCGCAAACAGCATCTCGGCTCTCTCGTTTGCATTCCTCGTCTGGGCAGCGCTCGATCGTCATCACAGCGAGCGGGCGCACGTCGCCCATCACGCGGTGCGCCTGAGCCGCGTTCGGTTGATCTCCATCGTGCTGTCGGCTGTTGCACCTCAGGTCGTGTTGATCGCGGTGCTGATGGATGGCACGACGAAGCGCTCGACGGTCCTCTTCGCTGCCGGCGTCGCTGGCGTCGTGTCGCTGTTGGCACTGACTCGCCTCTGGGGCCTGGCCGTCAGTGTTCGAAACCTGACAGAGCGTCGGGGCAACGATCGCCTGGCATCTCTCGTCGAGCGATCCTCCGATGTCGTCGTGCTCGTCGACGCGGACGGGCATGTGTCCTACACGAGTCCGGCGCTGCAGACAGTGCTGGGCTACCTCGGTGACGAATGGGTGGGTCGAAGAATCGAGAGCATCGACATCCGAGTCAACGGTGACGTGCGTGCGGACCTGTGGGCCGATGTCAAGGAGCTCCCTGCGGACGCATCGCTGACCGTGGAAGTCTCGGCGTTGCACGCAGACGGCGATCGACGGACGATGGAGCTGTCGGCGGTCAACCTGATGTCGAACATCGCTGTTGCCGGGATCGTCTTGACACTGCGAGATGTCACCGCCAACCGCAGACTCGAGCGGCAGTTGAGCTACCGCGCCGATCATGATTCGTTGACCGGTCTCGCCAACCGCGCCAACTTCTTGACGAGGGTCAGCGAAGAACTGCAGCGTGGTCAGCTTCCGACGGTCTTGTTCCTCGATCTCGACGACTTCAAGGCGATCAACGACGGTCTCGGGCACTCAGCGGGCGACGTTCTCTTGCGAGCTGTGGCCGACCGGTTGAAGATCCGCTTCGCGAACTCGACGACTCTTGTCGCCCGACTCGGCGGTGACGAGTTCGGGGTGTTGTTGCTCGATTCTTCTACGGCCGAGGCGAGCGTGCTGGCTCACGAGGCGATCGCTGACCTCAAGGATTCGATCCAGGTCAACGACTTCCAGTCGGTCTCCGTCAGTGGCTGCATCGGTATTGCGGTCGCAGAGCTGAAGAACACCGCGTCCGACCTGATGCGTCACGCCGACCTGGCGATGTACCGCGCCAAGCAGTTGGGCAAAGGTCAAGTCGAAGGCTTCGACGCCGACCTCGGCCGCCAGACCGAACGCCGCAACGAATACAAGCGCGATCTCATGGCTGCGCTCGGCCGCGATCAGCTGTACCTCGTCTACCAACCCATCGTGCGCCTGTCCGATGGGAAGTCGGTCGGCGCCGAGGCTTTGCTGCGCTGGGACCATCACATCTACGGCAACGTTCCACCGAACGACTTCATCCCCCTCGCCGAGCAGACCGGGGTGGTCATCCCGATCGGTGCATGGGCGATCGAGCAGGCGTGCATGTCGGCTGTTGGTTGGGCCGACAAGTCGATGTTCGTGACCGTCAACGTGTCGGGCGTGCAACTCCGCGAGACGACGTTCGTCGACGGGGTACGCCGCAGCTTGAAGCTCAGCGGGTTGGCACCCGAGCGTCTCGTCCTGGAGATCACCGAATCGACTCTGATCGATGACAGCGACCTCGCTACCGAACAGCTCATGGAACTGCGCTCGAACGGCATCCGTACGGCGTTGGACGACTTCGGTACCGGCTACAGCTCCCTCGCCTACGTGCAGCGGTTGCCGCTCGACATCATCAAGATCGACAAGGAATTCGTCCAATCGGTTCACGAGCCGCGCAGCAAGGCACTGGCCAACACGATCGTCAACATGGCCCGAAACCTAGGATTGCGGACGGTCGCGGAAGGCATCGAGAGTGAAAGTCAGGCGCTCGAGCTCAACAGGCTGGGGTGTGAGTTCGCTCAGGGTTACCTGTTCTTCAAACCGCTCTCGGCCGTCGCGATGACAGCGCTCTCCGAGTTCGAGCACCGGCCCATCGAGGTCTCTGGATCGCCTCCGGATGGCTACGCAGAAGCAGAAACACACATGCAACACCCCTCGGGGAAGCGGTCATTGGTGTCAGCGTTCGCCGCTCCGACGGGCGAGCTCTCATCCCAGCAGGCGATGGCTCTGCCTCCTCCGAGTGGTCAGATGCCCGTCTTCGAGGCGATTCCACCGTTGCCGTCGGCCCAGCAGCCGACGATCGAGCAGCGGTCGCACGATGAACCGACGCGCGAGATCAAACACTTGCTGCGCCCTCTGCTGAGGAACCAGCGCTAGAGCGACGGCAGGTCGAGCAGCAGCGACTGAAGCAAAAGTGTCTCGTTCGGGTTGCGGTCCATCGACTCGAGTGCTGCGTGGATCCGTGTAACCGCGGTGACGCCCGCCTCCGGCCGGGGCAGCTGGCCGCGAACAAGCGCATCCCGATACGCGCCGGCGAGCACGCCGAGACCGCTGCGTAGCTCGTCGACGCGATGACGCCGCAGCTCGCGCTTGTGGTGCTCTTCGATCTGCTTGCGGCCGCTTCCCCGTTCGCCAGTAGCGGCCACCCTTGCGTCGAGCTCGGCGACCTCTTGGGCCTGTCGCGCCGCGAGCGGCACCGCGGCTGCGTCGATCAGGCCGAGCAGCTCGGTGCACAACGTCACGACCGTCGTACCCGTGCCGTCGAGGCGCGCTGCCAGACCGGCGAACGCATCGCGGCGAGCCATCAGCCCGGTATCCGTCGCGAGTACGAGTGCCCTGGTGAGGTTGCCCTGCGCTGCGTCGGCGACGAGCTCGGCAGTTTCGGGCTCGATGCCCGACTCCACGAGACGGCCTGCAACAGCCTCGTTCGACAACGCTGCGAACGTGATTCGCACGCATCGTGAGGCGATGGTGACCAACTCAGGTGTGACCTGGTCGGCGAGCACGATGAAGATGGTGCTGGCCGGAGGCTCCTCGAGTGTCTTCAAGAGCCGAGCGGCCGCCGGAGCATCGAGCAGGTGGAAGTCGTGAAGGATCATCACCTTGCGCGTTCCCTCGACCGGGGCCAGCGAGGCGTTGCGAATGATGTCGGCCACTTGATCGGCGGAGATGCGCGCTCCATGGCGTTCGATCTCGCGCACATCCGGGTGCTCGCCGGCGAGCGCCAATCGAGCGTCACGGTGCGTTGGATCGTCGGTGCCGGCCATCAACAACGCGGCGAACGCACGACTTGCTTCTGCCTTCGTGGAACCCGATGGGCCGACGAACAGATAGGCGTGAACTGGGTCGTCTGCCGCGTAGGACAGCTTGCTGACCGCCTGAGGCTGACCAACGACTTCCGACCAGACCGACTGGCTCACAGCTGCAAGCGTTCTGCTACGCAACGGCGAATGTTGGCGCCCACCTCGTCCATGCCGGGTGCGCCGTCGATGACGACCCAACGCAGTGGATCCTCGACAGCCATCTTGTGAAAACCCTCTCGGACGCGAGCGTGGAAGGCGTCGTCTTCGCGTTCGAACCTGTCGAGTTGACGCCCGCGCATCCTTCGTTCGAGCACCTCGGTCGGAGTGTCGATCAACACGACCAGATCGGGCCAGTGTGAGTTCAGCGCCCACTGATTGATCTCGCGCAGCTCGTCGACGGGCAGCAGCCGTCCGTATCCCTGATACGCCAGGGTCGAGTAGACGCTGCGA
>JANMMQ010000283.1:0-2309 GCA_031373465.1 Ilumatobacteraceae bacterium
GACGCGGTTCAGCTTGAGGTTGATGGCCTCCATGCCGCCTGCGTGTGCGGCCTCGACCAGGGCAGCGACGTCGGTGATCACCTCGTCGAGCACGAACGGAATGGTGGTGTTGCGCCGCACGAGCAGACATTCGGCCAACGTCGGGCATGGCTGCTCGAGATAGAGCCGCTCCGCACGGTCCATGATGCGTGCCGCCACGACCGCGTCCTGCCGGCGCCAGCCACCGTTGGCGTCGGCCAGGATGAGATCGTTGTCGGCTGTCGCTTCGACGACGGCGAGGCTGGCCCGCGCGTCGGCAACGGGATCGTTACCGACCTTCAATTGGAAGCGGTGGATGCCGTGGCTGCGCTGCTCGAGCGTGAAGGCGACCATCGAGTCGGCGTCGCCCAACGGGACGGCCTTGTAGAGGGGCATGTCTTCGACCAGTCGGCCACCGATGAGGTCGACGACCGGCCGACCTACTGCCTTGCCGTAGATGTCCCAGCAGGCGACGTCGAGCGGGCTCTTGGCGTAGTTGTGGCCCATGAGCGCCTCACGCATTCGCCGGTTCACATCGGCGAGGTTGGTGGGGTCGGCATCGATCAATGCGGGCGCCAACTCGTACAGGGCGGGTACTGCGCCGCGGGCGTGCGCGGGCAGGTAGGTCGATCCCAGCGGACAGGTCTCTGCCCACCCGTCGATGCCCTCGTCGGTGACGATCCTCACGACCGTGCTCGTGAGTGTGTTGACCACCCGACCGCCTGACATCACGTACGTGCCGTAGCGATATCCGAGCTGGTAGGTGTATGCCTCTATCGATGTGATGCGCATGATTGGCACCGTAACGCGCGTCGAGTCAGATCGCCGCTGACGCGAACGCCGGCATCACTTCGTCGGTGGAATCCATTCGCTCGAGGTTGATGGCCAAACTGAATCTCATCCCGCTGCTCTAGTTGTCGCGCAGGCCTTGTATGCCATGCTGCGCAAATGCCGCACGCCTCTTACGTCGCTACAGGAGACAGTCCGCTCATCGCCGACAAAGAGCTGATCGATCGGTTGGCTGCGCAGACCGACAGCCGTCAGCGTGTCAGCGAGACGGTCGTGCCAGTGCGATCTGGCCACGCCTTTGCGGTGGCCGCCGGACAGATCGTGCGGTTCTCGACCGTCGACGGGCCGCAGGTGGTCGACCTCAACCTTTGGGCGCGCGACGATCCGCGCGAGCGGTTCTGGGCGGCGCGCACGCGGCAGTTCTACGGCACCCACGTCACGACGGGTCACCGGCTGTGGAGCAACCTCCCATTCCTGCGGCCGATGGTGACGTTCATCGCCGACACAATCGGATACGGCCGCGACGAGGACGACGCAGGCTGTCATGACCTGCTGGGAACGCGCTGCGATCCGTACGTCAATCAGCTCTTGAGCGGTGCGGCATACGACTTCCACTGCCACTCCAACTTGACGCGTGCTGTCGCCGAGTTCGGGCTGACCGAGTTCGACGTGCATGACGTCATCAACCTCTTCCAGGTGACGGGGTTGATGCCCGACGACAAGCGCTACTTCATGAAGACGTGCCCGGCCACGCCGGGCGACTTCGTGGAGCTCGTCGCCGAGATCGATCTGTTGATGGCAATCTCGCTCTGCCCTGGCGGTGATCTAGCGGTGCCGCTGTGGGGCGAGGGCTCCGATGCCGAGCCCAACTGCAATCCATTGCGCGTAGAGGTGTTTGAGCCCGACGCCACGCTGCTCGAGGGATGGGAGCCTGCGCCTCGCGCCTCGTACCGCGGCGTGACAGGTGTTCGTCACGGTTACGTCAAACCTGCCGATCCTCCGCCGCCGTTGACCGACCGCGTACCGGTCGGGGACTGAGCCGACTCGCATGGGTGTGCTCCTTGGCATTGTCGCGGGCATTCTGCTGGGAGTCAGTGACTTCACGGCCAACCGGGCCTCGCGAACGATCAGTTCGGTGTCGGTCAGTCGAACCAACCTCGCTGTCTCCGGTCTGATCGCACCGCTGCTGCTCTTCGTCAAGCCGGTCGACTGGACGTTGCACGACCTGGTGCTCAGCACGCTCTCGGGAATCACGCTCTCCGGCGGATTGGTGATGCTCTACCGTGGCTACACGGTGGCGCGGATGGGCATCGTCGCACCCACCGCTTCGGTGCTCCTTGCAGCGGTGCCGGTGCTGTACGACCTCATCAAGGGAAACACACCGAGCATGGTTGCCGCGTGCGGGATGGTCCTCGGCCTCGCCGCGCTGGTGTTGACGACCTACGAACGCGGGGGACTGGGAAGTGTCAAGATCGGGATCCTCCTCGGCATCGGTGCCGGTC
>JANMMQ010000354.1:0-7301 GCA_031373465.1 Ilumatobacteraceae bacterium
CGACATCGGGCGATCTGATGGAGATCACACCGTTCATCCTCGCCCGTGACCTCAACGCGGCTGAACGCAAAGTCACTGCCCGCCCGGCCGATCCTGGTTCCGAGTCGCGCCGCGACGGTGGGGTGCTGAACCTCGTCGATGCGATCGGCAAGGCCGTGTCCAAGCGGCAGGGCCAGGAACGGAAGATGATCCTGTGCCGCGAACTGCCGACCGACCTTCCGTATGAGCTGATCTCATCGCCGCAAGCGAGCACGTCCGACGCCGACGGTGCCGCGTTCGCTCTCAGCGACCTGCCGGACGATCACACCCAGACGGCTCGACGATGGAACCCGGCACACGATGGGAACCTCCTGGTGGTCGGCGGCACACCTGCCGAACGCTCCAATGCGTTGGCCACGTTGTTTGTCGCATCCACGGATCGCATGCCTCCTGATCGGCTGCACGGCTACGTCATCGACTGCGCGACAGGTCCACTGACCCGGTTGAGTGCGCTGGAATCACTTCCCGCCTGCGGTGGCGTGGCCTCGGCGGACGACCCCGACCGCATCATGCGCGTGCTGGTACGCCTTGTCGACGAGCTCGATCATCGTGCCGGGCGCGACCACTCGTCGTCCGAGGTTCACATCATGCTGGTGATCAACGACATCGGGTCGTTACTACGCGGCCTCGAGCTCGGCGGCGAGTTCGAACAAGGACGCGAGCTGCTCGACCGCATCGTCAGCAACGGGCCGATGCACGGCATCACCACCTTGATGAGCTCGGCGGGCGAGCAGGCAGCGCCGACGCGCATGGTTGGTCAGTTCCAGCAGCGCATCATCTTGCATCTCGACGATCGCAGCGCGTACCGGGCGATGGGCGTCGAGCCCGGTCGAATCCCGGGGCAGGCCCTGGGCAGAGCCATCACACTTCCCGATCTGGTCGAGATCCAGATCGGCGCGATCGCTGATCTGGTCGACGCGGTCGCCGACCGCCGTGACCGCTCGGGCGCGGCTCACGGGCCAACACTCGTGGCGCGCACGCCCGTCCGTGTCTCACTGCCCGAGTTCGCCGACGAGACCGAGTACAGCGATGGTCATTGGCATCTACCCATCGGGCTCGACGCACGCACATTGCAGCCGGCCGCATTCCATCTCCATCGGCCAGGTGGCGCGCTGATCCTCGGCGACGGCGGTACGGGCAAATCGACGGTGCTGGCCAACATCGCTCGATGCGCTCTCGGCATCGATACCGCGGTCGACATCCATACCATCGCCTCGACGTGGAGCCCCCTGCTGCTGTTGCCCGGGCTGACCAGCGCCACCACCTTGGCAGGGATCGACAGGTGGGCTGCCGAGTTCTTCGGACAGACGGACCGGGCCCGCCTCGTTCTCATCGACGACGCCGATCGACTCGATGGTGATGTTTTCGAACGGCTCGCCACGTTGGACGACCCACGACTCGTCGTGATCGCCGCCGGACGCACACGTGACCTCGAGGCTCCCGGGCACTGGACGGTGCCTCTGCGGCGTTCGCGGGCCGCCGCGATCCTGCACCCACTTGCCGGCGACGGTGGCATCTTCGGTCTGCACCTTCGCGTGACGTCGTCCCACCCGTCCGTCGGGCGGGGCCTGATCATCGACGACGACAAGACGACTCCGGTACTGCTCGGTGGACCCACCGAAGATGTCCTCACGGCACAGCCGGGTGGAACGTCGGCGACACGGCACGGTGAACCATGATGCGTCGCGGGGACGGGATCGGGATCGAGGTCCTTCCCGACGCGCTACGCGGGGTGAGGCTGCAACAGGACGCCCCTGGACGTGTCGCCAAAGTCGCGGGTGTCGCCTGCGACACCAACAACGATCTGCTGCTGCTCGACGGACTGACAAGGCTCCGCAGCCTCCTCGACGAGGCCGGTCAGCCGACGCGGGTGTGCATGTGGCGGCCCGAATCGTACATCCAGTCGCTCGACATCACCGGTTGGAGCACGACTGAGCTCAACCTTCACCGTTCCAGGCTGATCGACGTGTCGGCGACGATCGAGATGTCATCGAGTGCACGAAGGCTCCTGGCCCACCTGCACACCGACATGATTCGTTATCGGCGGGTCGAGCGCTTCGTGCGCCAAGCCGGTTTCGACCTCGAATCCATCGAGCCGACTCCCATCGCCATCGCCCGATTGGTTCCTTCGTACACCATGCGGCTCATCGGCAGCCGCGGCGATGCCGAGCCATGGATTGCCGTCGTGCACGACCACCTTGTGCTGGCAGCGGCCCCTGTCGCCGAAGGCAGAATGGAACCGCCACGCAGCGAACTGCTGGCCACGGGTTGGTCGGCCTCGATCGAGGATCTTCGCGAGCGATTGCTCGACCCGACGCAACTGGCGGAGACCGTCAACCAACCCGCGGGCATCGGCGTATCCGTCGGGCTGAGCCTCGTCGGCGACGCCTACCCGGAGTTTCCCGATACCCATCCCGCATGGGGCCCCCGTCTGGCCGGAGCCCTCGGTGCGGCAATCGCCGCTGCCGGACTGGCAGGGCGAGTGCACCAGGTGCAACCGCTGGTGGCACCGCACGCCTTCAGTGACGATGGCGGGGTGTGGGTGATCGAGAGGATCGGCGAAGTGGCGCCAAGTGCCCACGTGCCCGCGCCGCGCAAGCGCTGGCTGCGACCTGCACCGCTCTAGTGGCGGGCTCGTCGTCCGCTTCGCTTTCTCCTCGCGCCGCTTTGTCGCTGGCTCCCTAGCGGTCGCGCACCGACCTATCCCGAGTCGCTTTCTCCGTGCTGCTGGGCGGCCTCCGGCCGCGGCGCCGCTTGTCGCTGGCTCCCTGGCGGTCGCGCAGCGACCTAACCCGAATCGCTCTCTCGCGCAGCGACCTAACCCGAGTCGCTCCTCGCCCGACCTATCCCGAGTTGCTGACCGTGTCGGCGACGATCTCGTGCACCAGGTCTCCGGTCAGTTCGTCGTACTGGATCAACGCGTCGGCAACCGCCAACAGCGCACCGCGGTGCTCGAGCAGCATGCATGCCGACCTGTCGGCTGCGGCGTTGAGTACATCATCGGCCTGAACCCTCGAGCGTTCGTCGGCGAACACCTTGGCTGTCATGTTGCCGGCCATGTGCATCTGTGCCGCTTCGAGGCTCAGCAGGCTGTCGCCGGCGCCAACCAGGCCGATCAGTTGAGCAGCTATGTCGGTCGCAGCTGCCAGGTCGGAGGCAATACCGGTCGAGGCCTCACCGAACTCCTGGATCTCTGCGGCACGGCCGCCCAACGCCACAACGATGAGGTCGCGCAGCTCCGATGGCGTGCGCAAGTGGCGCTCTTCGCCATCGTCATGGGCAACGAGGCCGAGCGCGCTCGACCGGCGGAGGATCGATGCAACGCGGACCTCGCGGCCGACGAGCACCGCGATCACGGCGTGGCCGGCTTCGTGAATGGCGATCCGACGACGCTCGTCGGGGTGGTAGCCGACGTCCTGAGCGAGACCTACCTCGGTGATCAACTGCGCCTCGACGAGATCTACCGCGTTGAGCGCCTTGCGGCCGTCGCGCAGCGCGATGATCAGCGCCTCGTCGAGCAGCCGCTCGATCCGCACCGGGCTGTAGCCGGCGGTGCGATCGGCGATGCCGACGGCACTGACCGCAGGATCATGCGACTTCTTGTTGAGGTAGTAGTCGGCGATGGCGATGCGATCGCCGCGCGGCGGAAGGTCGAAGTGGATGGTGCGATCGAAGCGGCCGGGACGCATCAGTGCGGGGTCGAGCCCCTCGGCCCGGTTGGTGGCTGCGAAAACCAACACGTTGGCGGCTTTCAACTTCGGTCGCGCGATCGCCTTGGCCGGTGGCAGCAAGAGATTGACGCGATCGATCATCTTGTTCTTGAACTTGCCCCACCCGGTCGGGAGGTCGAAGCTCTGCATCTGCACGAGCAGTTCGTTGACGATGCCGGCTGCACCTTCGCGCATGCCACCGCTACCCATGCCCGAACGAGCCATGCCGATGGCGTCGAACTCTTCGATGAATCCGATGGCGCCACCTTCGGCCCGCGCCGCCTGGCGCAGAGCCTTGAAGAACTGGCGGATCTTGCGGTTGGTCATGCCGAAGAAATGCGATTGGAACTCACTGGCCGACACGAACAGGAAGGGCACCTCGGCCTCGGCAGCGATCGCCTTCGCCAGATAGGTCTTGCCCGTTCCCGGCGCGCCTTCGAACAGCACGCCACGACGGGGCGATCCACCCATCTCCTCGGCGAACGTCTCGTGGTTGAGGAAGAGGTTCAACGTGTCGATCGCTTCACGACGGATGCCGTCGGCGCCGACCACATCGGCGAGACGAATGGTGGAGTCGGAGGGCCGCAACATCGTGTGCGGCGACTTCCCCGACGACATCATCGGAATCAGCATCATTCCGGTGATCAGGAACAGCATCAACGCTAGAAAGACGAGTTGAGGATTGCTCTGCAGGACCGGCGGCACACCGAGGTGGACCGGATTGCCGCTCAACTGCCGATACCAGAACCAAGCCAGAGGGATTCCCAACACGATGAGCAGGCGCGTCAGGCGCTGCTGGCGCTTGCGCTCTCGATTGGCGCTGGCGTTCACCTGCCGGCCACGGAGTATGGATCCGTGCTGCATCTGGGTGATATCCATCATTTCGACTCCTGGTTGGCGGTCAAGCGGCATGGCGGTCACAGTAAACGTTTAACGCAGAGTGTGCAACTGATTCACTCATAGTGGTCACCAGCTGGACGACGGGCATTACTCATTGACGACTTCTTGACCTTCGGTTTGCCCACAAATGTGCGTTGAACTGGGATCATTCGTCGATCGGGGGCCGCCTCCTCGCCTGCTTGCGCTCCGAGACATGCCGCTTGGTTGCCAGCCGTTTTCGAACCGCCGAAGCCGACGGACGGGTTGCCCGCCTGGCCGGAGGCGGTGGCCTGGCCGCTTCGTCGAGCCGTTCCAGCACAGCGGCCCAGGCCGTTGCCCGGTTGCGAAACTGCGAACGTGAACCGGAAGACGAAGCAGTGATCGTCGCGCCGACCGCGGCCAGCACCCTGTCGTGGATCGTCGCACTGAGCCCGGCCCGATCGACATCGATCGTCACCGTGACCGCCGTGTCCGAAGTGTTCGCGTGCTGACCACCGGGGCCGCCCGAGCGCGTCGCCAGCCACGACACCGCGTCGGCCGCGATGCGCAGGCCGCGAGGAGTGCTGTACACGCCATCGACCGGTTCCACCGTCACATTGTGGTCGCGATAGGCACATTGTGACCGGGATCGCCGAGCTGTGGCGGAGACCTGCAACCGGGATTAGCGTCGGCCGGGTGAACCCTTGGGAACAGCTCCTCGAAGGAATCGATCTTCCCTTCCGCCCCGATCTCGCCATTCCAGCCCTCACCGAGGTCGAACTGCCGATCCCACATCCCGATGCGGTCGATGACGTAGAAGCCGAGGCGCACCGGCAGGTCGTCGGGCGGCTGGCCGGCTCGGTGTCGAGTGGCATGACCGTTGCTGTGGGCGCCGGAAGTCGCGGGCTCGTCCAGCGCGTCGAGCTGCTGCGCGGTGCCATCAGCGGGCTGCGCGAGCTGGGTGCGCAGCCGTTCGTCGTGCCGGCGATGGGAAGCCACGGCGGCGCGACGTCAGAAGGTCAACGAGCGATGCTGGAATCGCTGGGTATGACCGAGCAGGCCATCGATTGCGAGATCAGAGCAACGATGGAGACCGTCGAGGTTGCCCGCACGGCCGATGGCATGCCGCTGTACCTCGATCGCAACGCCGCCGGCGCCGACCGGATCATGCCGGTCAACCGGATCAAGCCGCACACCTGTTTCAAAGGTCCGATCGAGAGCGGCCTCACCAAGATGGCGGTGGTCGGTTTCGGCAAGCAGCCCGGTGCCGCGCAGATCCATGCATGCGGCCCCGTCGAGATGCGCAACCGGTTGCTCAACGGCATCGACGCTCTGAAGAAGACCGGTCGGCTGCTCGGTGGCGTGGCCTCGCTCGAATCCGCAGATGGTCACGTCGTCAACGTGCGAGCACTGACAGGCGAAGAGGTGGGCAGCGAGGCGGAGATCACGCTGACGGACGATGCGCGCGAGCTGGTCCCGCCGCTGCCGTTCCCGGTGATCGACGTGTTGATCATCGAGCAGGGCGGCAAGGACATCAGTGGCACGACCATGGATCCCAACGTCACCGGCCGGTTCTGGGTTCACGGTCTCGCCGACTCGGAGTCACCGCGCGTCAGCACCATCGTGTTGCTCGGCATCACCGAAGTCTCCGGCGGCAACGTGCTGGGGATCGGCTTCGCTGACTTCATCCCCACCTCCGTCGCGGCGGGCATCAACTGGCAGAAAACCTACGTCAACTGCTTCACTGCGGGCCCGTCTGGTGTCCGTCGCAGCAGGATGCCGATGGTGCTGCCCACAGAGGACGACTGCATCAAGGCTGCCCTGAGCATGTGCGGCAAAGCGGTCGACGAGCCGAAGACCGTCGTGCGCATCCGCAGCACGCTGCACCTCACCCGTTGCTGGGTCAGTGAGCCCCTGCTGTCACAGCTCCCGGCGGGCAGCAAGGTCATCGCCTAGAGAGTGCGCCTCAGCTCGCTGCCGCTTCGGCGGCATCCAGTTGGGCACGGGTCAACAGGGCTGTCATCGTCAGACCTTCTGCGGCCAGAGCAGCACCTTGATCGGGGCTGCGGTCGATCACGCAGACCACGTGATCGACGATCGCGCCCAGCGCACGGAGCTCTTTCGTGGAGATCACCACCTGCCCGCCGGTGGTGACGACGTCTTCGATCACAGTGACCCGCTTGCCGTCGATGTCGGCACCCTCGGCGAGTCGGGCCGTGCCGTAGGACTTCGCCTGCTTGCGCACGAAGGCGGCGGGCAGGCCGGTGCGCAAGGACAACGCAGTGGCGATCGGCACCCCGCCCAACTCCAACCCGGCCAACACCTCGGTACCGTGCGGCAACAGTGGCACGAGCGCGGCGGCGATGTCGGCGAGCAGCACAGGGTCGGCCTCGAAGCGATATTTGTCGAAGTACTCGGTCGCGGTCTGGCCTGAGCGAAGGGTGAAGGTGCCCGTTAACCTGGCGATCGAATTGACCCGGTGTGCGAGTGAATCAGGAGGCATCATCGGCAGTCTGCTCATCTCGGCGGCCGCGCATCAACACTTCTTGAGCGACCGTGGCGACGTGCACGCCGTCGGCGGCAAACACGTGGCCGATCGCTAACCCACGACCGCCGCCGAAGTTGTGGCACGTGAAGTCGTGCAGATGCCAATCGTCGGCGCGCACCGGACGATGAAACCAGATCGTGTGATCC
>JANMMQ010000360.1:0-10408 GCA_031373465.1 Ilumatobacteraceae bacterium
GTCGCTCCTGGTGCCATCTCGACCATGCAGGCCATTCGGCGTGGCCGGAGACTGCCACTGCCGTTGCTCGGGCCGGAATGGCGCTTCGCCCGCCAGATCAGCTTCCTGCTCGGAGCCCCGGTGCCCGAGCATGTCATGGAGTTGATCCATCGCGGCCGGCTGGCCGATGGCTCCCGACTTGCGGAGGTTCTCGGCCTGACCCCGCGTGTCACGACTCAGGAAGTGATCGATCGCCTGTTCAAATGGGAAGCCATCGTGCGGTTGCCGGCAGCGCAGGCGGCATGACGATGAGAGCCGTCATTCGCCTGCCCAGATCGTGGTACCCGGCCGACTCAGTCGACGAATGGGGTCGCGATGCGCGCCTCATCTCATTGCTGACACCGGCCGTCAAGCTGCGATGGGATGTCAGCGTCGGCGGCACAGAACACTTGCCGAAGCGCGATGGCGCGCTGCTGGTCACCAACTCACGTTGGTTGTCGCTCAGCAGCGTCTACACAGCGTGGTCGCTGAGCGAGGCAATCAGTCGGCCCGTGCGGTTCGGCGGCCGACCGGACATCGCTCCACTCGGCCCGTGGATGCAACGTCTCGGCGGATTGTTGAGCGATCCGGAGGAGATCAGTGGTGCACTGCGAGCAGGCGAACTGGTCGTCGTGTCGGCCAAGGCAACACGCGACCCGCGTCACGCCGGGTCGGTCGACCCGGCGTTGATCGGATGCGCTGTCACCAGTGGCTGTGCGGTGTATCCCGTCGCTTCGATGAGCACACCATTCGGTCGAGCCACACGGGTCGAGGTTGGCGCGCAGGTTCGTTTGCGACAAAAGCGACGTGGTCCTCTGGCCGAGTTGGAACTCGCCGAGCTCACACAGCGTCACATCCAGAGGCTGATCGATGGTCTCGGCGGACTGCACACCGGAGTCGCTCCCATCGATTGGTTGGCAGAAGGCTGATGAGCTACGCCCGTGCCGCTGACGGCGCTCGAATCCACTACGAGGTCTTCGGCCGGCGCGGAGCGCCCGCCGTGTTGATGATCCAAGGCCTCGGCGCCGACAAGCACGGTTGGGACATGCAACGGTTCGTGTTGGCCCGTCACTACCGCGTTGTTGCCTTCGACAACCGCGGCGCCGGGCGCAGCGACAAGCCGTTCGGGGTGTATTCGATCGAGCAGATGGGCGACGACGCGGTGGCCGTCATGGATGACGCGAAAGTGGTCGCGGCGCATGTCGTCGGTGCATCGATGGGCGGGGCCATCAGCCAGGTGCTGGCTGTTCGTCATCCGGAACGGGTGTTGTCATTGACGCTGGCTTGCACGGCATGCCGGAACCATCCGTGGCGACGCGAGCTCCTCGAGCGTTGGGCGCAGACAGCGCTCGACCGAGGAATGGGGGCGATGACCAGTGAGGCAGCTCGATGGGTCATCGCGCCTCGCTCGTTCCGACGGCTGGTTCCGGCGTTCGGATGGCTAGGACCACTGGCGCTGGGGCGCCCTGCCCATTCTTTCGTCGCCCAGGTTCGCGCCATTCTGGCTGCCGATGAGAGCCTCGCCGAGGAGCTGAACACCATCACCGTTCCCACTCTTGTCATCGTCGGCAACCAAGACATCCTCACGCCTCGGGGCGACAGCGAGGAGATCGCTGATCGAATCCCAGGCGCCGAGTTGGTGGTGATCTCGGGTGCGGCGCACGGCTTCATGGTCGAACACGCCAGCACCTTCAACAAGATCCTCCAAGAGTTCCTGCGGCGTGCCGGCAAGGCGCTTCCGGCCCAGGCGGCAGCCCGGTAGATGTTCGAGTACGGCGCCGAGCTGCGGGACCGGCTGACTGCCAACATCGCCAATCACCCGGTTGCCGCGATCCCGGCGGATGCGAGGCGGCGCGCTGCCGTGGCGATCGTCATCGTCGACAGCGACGCAGAGGTCGCCGACACATCGGGTTCGGCGGGCCCGGGCACCGATGACTTCGACGTCGATATGAGTGTTGTACCCGGGGACGTCACGGGCTTCGACGGCCGGATCCACGGCGTTGCCGGTGGGGCCGCGTTCCTGCTGTGCCGTCGGGCGGCGAAGATGCGGCGTCATGCAGGGCAATGGGCGCTGCCGGGTGGCCGGATCGACTCGGGCGAATCGGTCGAAGCGGCGGCGCTGCGTGAAGTGGAAGAGGAGCTCGGTCTGACCATCTCTTCCTCCGACGTGCTTGGCAGGCTCGACGACTACGCGACGAGGTCCGGCTTCGTCATCACGCCGGTCGTGGTCTGGGGCGGCGCCGATGTCGAGCTCACACCCGACCCGCTGGAGGTCGCGGCCGTGCTCGAGATTGGTCTCGCAGAGCTCTGTCGTGCGGATTCTCCG
The DNA here is from genome assembly GCA_031373465.1 of Ilumatobacteraceae bacterium. Taxonomy (GTDB): domain Bacteria; phylum Actinomycetota; class Acidimicrobiia; order Acidimicrobiales; family Ilumatobacteraceae; genus JAENVT01. Next base: position 2,345 of record JANMMQ010000360.1, read on the forward strand.
CGGTTCGTCTCCATCCCGGAGAGCGATCGACCCGTCGTCCAACTTCCCATCGGGCGCGACCTCATCCACGCTCCGACCGGAGCCGTGCTGCTGCAGTTCCGTTGGGTCGCGATCGACGGTCGAGCCGGAGCCCGGGTCAACGGGTTCGAGCAGCCCGTCTTCGCCTGGCAATAGCCCGCGCGCCCGCCCCTTCCGAATCGTCCGTGACGATATGACCCTGCCGGGTCGCACCCCGATGCGAATCGTCCGTGACGATATGACCCGGCGCCCACCCGGGCCGCTCCCGAAGCGTCAGTGACGTTACGGCCGGCTGGCTCAATTCGTCACTGACGATTCGGAAGGGCTGGGATCGCGGGGGCCTTGCCCCCCACCCCGCCCCCACCCCAAGCGGCGGGCTAGGCACGGCCGGTGTGGCCGAAGCCGCCGCCACGATCGTTATCGTCGAGCGAGTCGACCACGTGCCAGTCGATCTCCTCGACGCGTTGGATCACGAGTTGGGCGAGTCGGTCACCACGGTTGACGACGAACGGTTCGTGCGGGTCCGTGTTGAGGAGGATGACCTTGACCTCGTCGCGATACGCGGAGTCGATCAGGCCCGGTGTGTTGGCCATCATCAACCCGTGCTTCAAGGCGTTGCCGCTGCGCGGCAGCACGAACCCGGCATAGCCAGCGGGTATGGCGATGGAGATACCGGTTGGCATCAGCAGGCGGCCACCTCCGGGCGGCACAACACCGTCCTCACGGGCCCGCAGATCCAGGCCGGCGTCGCCGGGATGGGCATACGAGGGTAGGGGGAGATCTGGGTCGAGTCGAACGATCGGCACGGTCAGCACAACGTGCGACTCTGCCACACCCCGACCATGCCGTGGCTACGCTCCGCCCGATGACTTCGCCCGCACGCCCGCCGAGCGTCGACACGTTGGCGCGGGCGATCGGCCAGTGCGATCTGCCCCACGCTGTGTGTGTCGAACTGGCACGTCAGGCGATCGCCGATGGACCGGCGGCCTTCGAGCGGACCGCCGCGATCAACCGTGGCAAGGCGTTTGCCCAATCGCTGCTCGGCCCGGTGATCAATGCAACAGGCGTGTTGCTGCACACCAATCTCGGGCGGGCGCCGTTGGAGCTCGTCCATCCCGGCAGTGCCATCAACCTCGAGTTCGATCTTGCCACCGGCGAGCGCGGGTCGCGCCAGCATGCGGTCGGCAATCTCCTAGCGATGGCATGCGGCGCAGAGGCCGCAATCGTCGTCAACAACAACGCATCGGCAGTGCTCTTGGTCCTCGCGGCAATTGCCCGCGATCGCCAGGTGCTGGTGAGCCGCGGCGAGAGCGTCGAGATCGGGGGCGGGTTCCGCATACCTGAGGTCATGGAACAGTCCGGAGCTCAGCTGGTCGACGTTGGAACCACCAACCGAACCCGACTGGCTGACTACCGCAAGGCGATCGGCCGAAAGAAGGCCGACGTTGCCGCGATCCTGAAGGTGCATCCCAGCAACTACCGCGTCGAGGGTTTCGTCGAGACGACAGCTGTCGCTGAACTGGTCGCGCTCGGCGTGCCGGTGATCGCCGACATCGGCAGCGGGTTGATCGACGCCAACTGCCCGTGGCTCCACGGGCCGCCGCCGGCGTGGTTGCACGACGAGCCGGCAGCCCGCCAGACATTGGAGGATGGCGCGGCTCTGGTCACATTCAGTGGCGACAAGCTGTTCGGCGGTCCACAGGCGGGGATCATCGCCGGCCGAGCCGACCTCGTCGAAATGTGTGAACAACACCCGCTGGCCAGAGCACTGCGACCCGGCGCGCACGTGATGGTCGCCGTGCAAAGAACCACCCTTGCCTATCTCGGCAAGACCGCCTCGACCGACATCGCCTTCTGGGCGATGGTTGCCACGACGCTCGAAGACCTCGAACTGCGGGCAACCAGGATCATCGCTGCTGCCGGCGTCGGCGCGATCGGGCCGACGCTGTCGGTTCCCGGTGCTGGTTCGGCACCCGGTGAGACGATTCCGTCGATCGGCATTCGCATTCCTGGAGACCATCTCGCGGTGCTGCGATCGTCGGATCCGCCGGTTGTGGCCCGCACCAGAGACGGATCGACCTGGCTGGATCTGCGCACGATCGATCCACGCAGCGATGAGGACGTAACCGCCGCGTTGAAGCGATGCGTGTAGTCGCGACCGCCGGTCACGTCGACCACGGCAAGTCGTCATTGGTCGAAGCGCTGACCGGAACCAATCCGGACAGGCTCGAGGAAGAGCGCAGCCGAGGTATGACGATCGACCTCGGCTTCGCTCACACAGTCCTTCCCAGCGGGGCCGGGATCAGCTTCGTCGACGTCCCGGGGCACGTGCGGTTCTTGCGCAACATGCTGGCCGGCGTCGGCGGCGTGGATGCGTGCATGTTCGTCGTCGATGCCAGCGAGGGCTGGAAGCCACAGAGCGAGGAGCACCTGCGCATCCTCGAGATGGTCGGCATCGGGCACGGGATCGTCGTTCTCACCAAGGCAGACCTGGTCGACGACGAATGGTGCGCGCTGCAAGAGCTCGACCTTCGCGATCGACTGGTCGGATCGTTCCTTGTCGATGCGCCGATCGTTCCGGCGAGCGCGACGACGGGGCGAGGCTTGGACGAGGTCCGCGCCGGACTCGACGATCTCGTGGGCCGCACACCGGCCGCGCTCGATCGCGGCCGCCCACGCTTGTGGGTCGATCGGGTCTTTGCCGCGAAGGGCAGCGGCACGATCGTGACCGGCACCCTCACCGGTGGCTCGCTCTTCACCGATCAGCAGGTGCACGTCGCAGGTCGTGCCGTGCGCATCCGCGGCGTCCAATCCCACAGTCAGAGCCACGCCTCGATTGGCCCGGGAAATCGCGTTGCGCTGAACCTCGTCGGCGTCGACCACAGCTCCTTGCAACGCGGCGATGCGGTGATTCTCCCGGAACAGTGGCGACCGACGAGCAGGTTCGACGCATCGCTGCACGTGTTGCCGACTCTCCGCCACGGGGTTTCGCGTCGCGGTGCGTATCTGGCCTACATCGGCTCGGGCGAGTTCCCCGCGAAAGTACGGGTGCTCGGCCAAGACGCCATCCAACCAGGCGGCAGCGGCGCGGCTCGCCTTCATCTGGCCAGCGCCGTCCCACTGACACCGGGCGACCGGTTCGTCCTGCGCGAGTCGGGTCGCGATGAAACGGTGGGAGGCGGCGAGGTGCTCGATGTCGCTCCTGTTCTGCCTGCTTCGAAGGCCCGACCTGACCGGTCGGTCGAGCGCGTGATCGCCGAGCGCGGCTGGGTCACGGCCGATGACCTCGAGGCCCTCACCGGGGAGCGCCGTGAACCGACCGTCGGTGATGGCATTGTCTCGCAGGAGTGGCTCGACGCAACACAGACCACCATCAAGGCGCGGATCGCGGCAGCGGGCGAGCTCGGACTGGACGTCGCAGCACTCGACGATCGTCAGCGCGCGGTCGTGTCCACCATCGAAGGCGTCACGATGGACGCGGGCCGTGCCCGACTCGTGGGCACGGACGACCGTCTTGTCGCTCACCCGTTCCTCGACGCTCTGCTCGCTGGTGGTGTCGCTCCGCCCGCGCCCGATGGCGTTGTCGGCAAGGTGGAGCTGCGTGAGCTCCTGCGGCGCAGGCTGGTGGTCGAACGAGACGGCGTGTACTTTCATCCCGCGACCATCGACGCGGTGGCTCGCACAGCCGCTGATCTGCTGCGCAGGTCTCCCGCCGGGTTCACGGTCGCACAGCTACGCGACGAGCTGGGCGCCTCTAGAAAGTACGCGCTGCCACTGATCAACGAGCTCGACGCTCGCGGCATCACTCGGCGGCGCGGCGACCTTCGGATGGCGGGGCCTCTGCTGCCTTCCGCCGACGAAGGGTCGGCACCCGCCTGAGCCCGCGCTGCTTGGTGTGATCGAGGCTCCGCTCCAGATCACGGGCGGCCTGGGCCACGCGCACGTCGTTGGTGATCACCTCGCCGAACTGACGTGGGTCGGCGAGCAACCAACTGTGCGATCCCTCGACCACCGTACCGTCCACACCCGACGCGACGCACAACGCCTCGAAGGATTCGCGCGGGATGACGCTGTCGCGGGTGCCCCACAGGATCGTGATCGGCAAGCCGCGATCGCGAAGCCGTTCGAGCTCGGGCCGGAGGTCGGCGCGCCTCGCCAGGTTGGCGACACGAACGATGGCGCGCGGGTTGCGCACGAGGTTCGGAACCAGATCTTCGAAGATGACCGGTAGCACGCGTGTGGCTTGACGCACCGGCCACACGTCGCTCGGGAAGTGCAGTCCCCAGTCCCACAACGGCCGCTCACCGATGCTGCGCAGCGTTCGCCCGCTGCGCCACGCAGAGCCACCGATGGAGTTGACCAACACGAGCGAGCGCACGCGCGACGGCATGTCGTGCGCCAACTTGATGGCGACGCCGCCACCGAAGGAGTGCCCGACCAAGACGGCGGGCTCGTCGACGTCGAGCACGTCGAGCAGGTCGGCAACCCACTTGGCGTATCCGCTCATCGAGAACGAAGCGCCTTTCAGATCGCCGGTCCCGCCGAACCCCGGCATCGAGGGTGCGATCACCAAGCAGCCCTGCTCGGCGATCTCTTCGATCACCTTCCGATACGTGTGCTGCGCCAACGCCCAACCGTGCAACAACACCACCGGCATCCCTACCCCAGCAGTGCTGTAAGCGGCGGGACGCCCTTGCACCCAGGTGCGTTGGTTGACGGCGATCACGAGTCAGGAATTCTTACTGTTTGACGCGCCGCTCACGGTAATCACGAGCGGCGCCCTCTTCAGGCTCGACCTCCAGCGTGACACCATCGATTGCAACGACCTTCAGTCCGGCGCCGGCCGTGATGGGAGTTGCCCGGTTGGTGCGTGCACGCCACCGGGCGCCACTGACCATCGCCACGCCCTCGGGATCGATCGAGGTGGTTGCGGTCCCCTCGTGACCGATCATCCACTCCCGCCCGATCGTCGGCGTGGCAAATCTCGTGCGAACCATCGACGGCATCCCGACGATGAACGTCAGCATCACGCCTCCGACGGCGACGATCAACGTGATCCAGCCGAGTCGCAGATCGTTGCCCGGGACGGGTCGATAGAGGTACCAGGCCCCGATGATGAACAACACGATGCCCGCGCCCGTCCACAACCGCGGTATTCCGACTTGGACGTCGATCGCGAATGCCACCATCGCCAACACGAGAAGCGCCACCGCCACGGGCCTGGTCGGAAGAGCGGCGAGGCCGTAACAACCCAGCACGACGCAAACTGCGCCGACCCCACCGGCGATGCCGACGCCGGCTGTGAAGAACTCGAAGATCAACAAGGCCATGCCCATCACGAACAGCAGGAACGCCATCGGCGGGCTGGCAACGGTGTGCAGCACCTCCTCGAACAAGCCGAGACCGTTGAACACGGGAACGGTGGAGAGGTTCTGCTCTTGACCCTTGTCGTCGAGTTGTTTGACGACCGTGTTGACCTCGTGACCATCGATCGTCTTGCCGTCCATCGCCAGCACCATGTTGCGTACGGTGGGAACGCCTTGATCCGGGGTGTCGAGCTTCAGTGCGCCAGCGGCGCGGGCCTCGTTGAAGCTCATCGATCCGTTGATCAGTTCGTCGGTTGCCGGACCGAAGCTGATCGGCTTGCCGTCGACCGTCAGCGGCGAACTGATGTAACCGATCCGGCTGCCGCCGACCATGGCTGTGACGTCGGCGACCGCCATCAGTTGCGCGGGCAACCCGTAGGCGCGCGACGAGCGCGATGGCCCGACCCAGATGCCGATCGGAACCTTGGCGTCGGAGACTCGCTGAAGCAGCGCCGTCATCTCATCGTCCGACACGACAGCACCGCGGCTGGTGAGTTGCAGGATCAGCGCCTCGGAGCCGTTGGTCTCGGCGCGGTCGATGGCCTCGACGATCGAGCGCACGACGATCTTGTCAAAGATGCCGGAGACCTGCAGCTCGTCGACCGGCGCGAGTTGCGAGGGATCGGTGACGTCGCCGCTGCTCGGCGCGAGTGAGGTGACCGGCGACGTTGGTGGCGTCGAAGCATGCGCTGATGGCGACAAGAGCGAAAGCCCAGCAAGCCCGACAAAGGGCGCGATGAGAATGGTGATCGCTAGCCTGCGCACAAGTGCCTCCGAAGAGCGAGAATCCGCTGCAATTCCTGACCGACGCCCATGTTGTCATCGTTGCTGGCAAGGGCGGCGTCGGGAAGACAACGGTAACCGCGATTTTGGCCCGAGCAGCAGCCGATCGAGGACTTCGTGTGCTGGTCGTGGAGCTCGACGGCAAGCCCGGCCTGGCCAAGTTGATCGACCACGACGTGGGCTATCTGGCGCTCACGCCGGCGGCGGCTCTGGCGGAATATCTGGAGACCCATGGTCTCGGGCGCGTGGCCAAGCGGCTCGCCACCAGCGGTGTCATCGAGGTCGTTGCCACGGCCGCGCCGGGCATCGACGACATCGTCGTGCTCGGCAAGATCAAGCAGCTCGAGCAGAGCGGCAGCTTCGACCTGATCGTCGTCGACGGGCCGGCCGCCGGGCACGCGCTGACATTCTTGATGGCACCGGTCAACCTGCTGAAACTGGTCCGCGGAGGCCCGATCCGCAGCCAGGCGATCGAGGTCGTCGAGTTGCTCACCGATCCCTCGCGCAGCCAGGTGATGCTCGTGACATTGCCCGAGACCACGCCGGTCAACGAAGTCCTGGAGACCGCCGAAGCACTTCGACATGCCGGCGGCCTGCGGTTGGGACCAGTCGTCGTCAACGCGTTCGACGGGGGTGAAGACCTCCCCATCGATCGAGCGCCGGAAGGCTCGCCGCTGCGCGCCGCGGCGGAGTTCCGCAACGCCCGCCGAACGCTCCATCGGCATGAGGCGCAGCGGCTGGCCGACTCGGTCGACATCCCACAGATCCGTCTGCCTCTCGTGGCATCGGTGGCAATCGACAGTGCCACGATCGAGCGGTTTGCCGTACGACTCGGTGAGCAGTCATGACCGAGCTCGACGATGTCATCTCTACGTCCGAGGTCATCGTGTGCTGTGGTTCCGGTGGTGTCGGCAAGACCACGACCGCCGCTGCCCTCGGCCTTCAGGCGGTCCGCATCGGGCGGCGATGTGTGGTGGTCACCATCGACCCGGCCAAGCGGCTGGCCGACGCGTTGGGGGTGCCGGGCGGATTGAGCAACGATCCCGTGCGCCTCACGGTGGACGGCTCCGGCGAGCTGTGGGCGCTGATGCTCGACACTGCGACGACATTCGACGGATTGGTGGTGGCCAACGCAGCCAACGACCAGCAGGCACAGCGGATCCTCAACAACCCGTTCTACCGAAACATCGCCGGTTCGTTGGGCGGCACCCAGGAGTACATGGCGGCCGAGCGTCTGCTCGCATTGCACCTCGACCGTCGCTTCGATCTCGTGATCGTCGACACGCCGCCCACACGCAACGCGCTCGACTTCCTCGACGCGCCTAGAACGCTGGCCCGCTTCCTCGACCATCCCGTTTTCAAGTTGATGATGATGCCGACCCGTCGTGGACTACGAGTTCTCAGTGTCGCCGCCCAGCCGCTGCTGCGATCGATCGGGAAGGTGATCGGCAGCGAGGTGCTGGCTGATGCACTCGCGTTCTTTCAAGCCTTCGACGGGATGGAGACAGGCTTCCGCAACCGCGCCGACGAGGTGATCGAACTGCTCCACGGGGACAGGACCCGGTTCGTGCTCGTGGCCTCGCCACGCATCGACACCATCGACGAGGCGCGCTTCTTCGCCGGCAAGCTTGTCGACAAGGATCTCGCTGTCGCGGCAGTGATCGTCAACCGCGCCACGCCTGATTTCGGCAAGCCAGAGGGTAAGCGGCCGAAGCGCGTCGCCGAAGCGGCGCTGTACGACAACCAGGCCGAGCTCCACGAACTGGCAGTCGGTGAGCGCGATCACATCAGCCCACTCGTCGCCGACACCCGTCGGCAACCGACCTGGGTGCCACTGCTGCCCGGCGATGTGCACGATCTCGAGGCGCTCGACACCATCCGTGCACTGCTGTTCGCG
>JANMMQ010000403.1:0-2461 GCA_031373465.1 Ilumatobacteraceae bacterium
GTCTCCAGAGCCGCACGGGCTGCGACGCTGGAGGGGGTCGTCGTACCATCTCAGGAGCCAGAAATCACTCTGCGAATTCGGTAGCGGTCCATACGCCCAGCTACCGGAGCCAGTCCACAATCCGGAACACACCTACCGGAGCCAACATGTCCACTATGAACCGGGACAGCACAACATCCGGCCGCGCCGCGCTGGTGCGTTTGGTGTGCAAAGCTCCTGCCGGATTTCTCCGACAGGGGCGTTGACTTCGTTCTTCACGGGTGGAGGTGAGGGGAATTGAACCCCTGGCCTCAACAGTGCGATTGTTGCGCTCTGCCAACTGAGCTACACCCCCGTTGGAGATCCTGAGTGTAGCGGTGCGGTTCTACCGCGACCACGGGCGATTCAGGCCGCGTTGAACCAGTTGGTCTCGGCCTCGCGAGGAGCCTCGAGCGACCGGATCTGCACGAGCTTGTAGCAATACCCGCACAGCGACATGAACGCGAAGGCAAACGCGTAGACCATGGAGTTGGCCTTTGTCGTTGCCGCCAGGAACGCCGTGACACCCGTGATGAGCACCAGCATGAAGAAGACGTTGGCACGACGCCGACGCACCAGCTCGCGCTGGCTGACCTTGTGAAGGTGCGCCTGGCGATGCGGCTGCTGGCCGGTGGTTCGGTCGAGCGTGGCGGTGTGCATGCGCTGGCCGGCGACGGCAGGCACCGCTGCCCGATGCATCTGCTGACCCGGACGACCGGGTGCTACAGGCCGCGACAACGGCGAGGCCGTCAGTGGACGACCCATGGACCGCATTGGCACCATCGTGCGGGTGGGCACGGCGCGCTGCAGCGTCGAGAGTTGCCTGCGGAAGTCGGTGACTGATGAGTTGGGCCGATTTTCGACTCTCGACCGCAGAAGCGGTGGAATCAAAACTGCCGCCCACGCGGCGAGGACGGCCAAGAGCACGATTTTGCTCATCGGCTACGCGATTCCCTTGTCAGACATATCTGTTCACGATCTTTCTGAGTGGCAAGTCTCGGTCAACCCGACATTAACCGTGGGGGTTATTTCATTACGAATCTACTACGTTCGTAACGCTGGCCGACACACTATCAGCTCGACGGTACGTACCCGACCTGCCCCCGGTCTTCTCCCAAAGGGCCAGTTCGCCGATCACCATGCTTCGGTCAGCCGATTTGCACATGTCGTAGATCGTCAGAGCGGCGATGGCGCAGGCATGCAGGGCCTCCATCTCGACCCCTGTTCGATCGACGGTTTCTACCTGCGCCTCGACCGCCACGTGGTCGTCGCCGATCTCGAAGTTGACGTGCACCGACCCGACCAGCAGTGGGTGGCACAGCGGGATCATGTCGCTGGTGCGCTTCGCGGCCTGAATCCCAGCAACGCGGGCGACAGCCAGCACGTCACCTTTCTTGACCTCGCGGTTGGCGATGGCCGCCGTGGTGTCGGGGGCCATGAGGACCTTGCAGCGGGCAACGGCGCGACGGTGGGTCGGGTCCTTGGGCGTGACGTCGACCATGCGCGCCCGTCCCATGGGGTCGAGGTGGGAGAAGGCGAGATCGCTCATCTGTTCGTAAGACTAGTAAACGCGAAGCAGCCTGGCAGCACATCAGCCGACCGCTTTCGGCAGCTCGGCTCCTAACCGGTTTGTACGGGACCGGTGTCGACCACCTCGAACGCGCCACCGGGGATCGCTTTCAACTGGTTGAGATCGTTGTCGTTCCAGCCAGGGTCAGGGGCACCCTGGAAGAACCAGTTGCTGCCGTTGTCGGCAACGATCAATCCGTAGCGCTGCATCGCAGTGGCAATGACCAGTGCCTGTCCGGTGAGCCCGCTGATGTCGAAGCCCGCGCTCAGCCGCAGCCGCATCCCCATGGCAGGCAGTGTTGGATCAGAGTTGCTCGAGGCGAAGTGAGTTGCCGGGAGGACGAAGCCGCGTTGCGTCTGCGAAAACGTGACCCGAATGGCGTGGTTGATCAATCCGGCGGCGACCTCGCCGTAGCGCACCAGACCCGGCAGGATCGGCAGACCGGCGGCGTCGGCGCTCGTCCATCCGATCGGCCGCAGCGATCCCGTCAACAGATCGAACTTTGCACCGGAGTTGGCGATCCAGCCTGAGCCGAACCGCCGTCCAACGAACAACTCGTACAACTGGCACGTCTGCTGCTGCAGCACCAGCACGTGTTGGTCGCCGCCGGCGCCGCCACCCTCGATCGGCGCGTCCAAGGGGATCGGATACGGACCGGGGTCGCTTTCATCGCCGTACGCATCGAACATGATCGGCACGAGGTGCTGCGTTCCCGGCACTACCACGAACGGGATGCCGTACAGAGGGTTCTCCCCGAAGTCGGGATGCAATGCCTTCGAGCCGATGGCCTGGATGTGGGCGATGATCGCGGCGCTACGCGGGTGAAGTGGCGCTGAGGCGATCTCATGGTTCCACGCGTTGTCGGCGGGAAAG
>JANMMQ010000451.1:0-2179 GCA_031373465.1 Ilumatobacteraceae bacterium
ACACCCGCTACCTGCGGGGATGCCGCATGTTGGTTCCCCGAACCGGTAGAGTGACGTCCAATGTCAACTCTCTAGGTTCGGGAGCCCTACCGTGAAGAAGGGTCGTCATCGCCGCTTCGAAGAAGCGCGAAAGCTGAAACAATCTGGTCCCAGCGCATTAGATCTGGGATTCGGAAGCAACGATCATCGTCAACCAACGCAAGACGACGAATACGCCGCGCTTGCGGAGAAGTACGGCGTCACGTTCGATGACGACGAAGAAGACGAGTCCGACGACTGAACCTCGGGAGCCCGGCATTGCTCGCCACTACACCCCCTGATAGGTCATGTCTACTCCTCTTCGTAACGTTGCTCTGGTCGCCCACGTCGACCACGGCAAAACCACACTCGTCGATGCGCTGCTGCGCGCAACTGGCACGTTCGCGGCCCACCAGGCGGTGGTCGATCGCGTCCTGGACTCGAATGATCAAGAGCGCGAGCGGGGCATCACGATCCTGGCCAAAGCCGCCTCGATCACCTGGAAGGGTGTCAAGATCAACCTGGTCGACACGCCCGGCCACGCCGACTTCGGTGGCGAGGTCGAGCGCGCCCTCACCATGGTCGACGGCGTCTTGCTGCTGGTCGATGCTGCCGAGGGGCCGCTACCGCAGACCCGCTACGTGCTGCAGAAGGCCTTGGCGCTCGATCTCCCGGCGATCGTCATCATCAACAAGGTCGACCGAGGCGACGCCCGCGCCGACGAGGTGCTCGACGAGATCTATCAGTTGTTCATCGACCTGGATGCCGGCGACCGTCACATCGACTTCGAGATCATCTCCGCCGTGGCCCGCGAGGGCAAGGCCATACGTGGCATCGGGATGCCCGGCGACGATGCGGATCTGGCGCCACTGCTCGACACCATCATCGAGTCAATTCCGGCGCCTTCCGGCGACCCCTCTGCGCCCTTGCAGGCGATGGTCACCACACTCGACGCCAGCGATTACCTGGGCCGCCTGGCGATCGGTCGCGTCGTCAATGGTGTCATGCGCCGCGGCGAGACCGTCGCCCTGCTCGAAGAAGAGTTCTCCGAAGGCCAGCCGCCCCTGAAGCGACGACTGACCCAGCTGATGGCATTCGAGGGCGTCAGCCGCAACGAGGTCGACCAGTTGTCAGCCGGCGATCTCTTCGTCGTTGCCGGTTTCCCCGAGGTCGAGATCGGCGACACCATCGCCTCGGCCGACACGCCGATCGCGCTCACCCGGCTCACGGTCGACGAGCCGGTCCTGCGAATGACGTTCGGCGTCAACACATCGCCGTTCGCCGGCAGGGACGGCAAGTACGTCACCAGTCGTCACCTCGTCGACCGGCTGAACAAGGAACTGCTCGGCAACGTCTCCATCAAGCTGTTCGAGACCGGATCGCCCGACGTCATCGAGGTCGCCGGCCGTGGCGAGCTGCAGTTGGCCGTGCTCATCGAGTCGATGCGCCGTGAGGGCTACGAGCTCCAGGTCAGCCGGCCCGAGGTCATCACCAAGGAAGTCAACGGCAAGCGGTTCGAGCCGCAAGAGCGCGGCGTCTGCGACGTTCCCGACGAGCACGTCGGCACGGTCACTCAAGAGCTCGCGCCGCGCAAGGGCCGCATCACCGACCTGCGCACCGGCGATGCCGGCCGCACGATCGTCACCTTCGAGTGCCCGAGCCGTGGCCTCATCGGCTTCCGATCGCTACTGATGACCACGACGCGTGGAACGGCCCTGCTGCACCAGCACCACATGGGCTGGATGCCGTGGGCCGGCGACATGCCCGACTCACGCGGTGGGGCGATGGTCTCCGATCGCGTTGGCCAGACAACCGGCTACGCCCTCGACAAGCTCCAGCTCAGTGGGCAGTTTTTCGTGGCTCCGGGCGAGCAGGTCTACGAGGGCATGGTGGTGGGTGAATGCGCCCGCGACGACGAGATGGTCGTCAACGCCGTGCGGCCGAAAGAGAAGAACAACATCCGCACCCACAGCCACGACGACGCGGTCAAGTTGCCGACGCCGAAGATCCACACGCTGGAGACCGCGATCGAATGGATCGTGGAGGACGAGTTGGTCGAAGTGACCCCGAAGGCGATCCGCATCCGCAAACGCTTCCTCCCGCTGGAAGAACGCCGGAAGGCCAACAAAAAAGTCAGCGCTTAACCCACGCTCCGCACTAG
>JANMMQ010000452.1:0-21405 GCA_031373465.1 Ilumatobacteraceae bacterium
CGGGATCGGCGCCACGGCCGACGCTGTCATCGGCCAAAGTGAGCTCGCCAACCGACGGTCCGAAGAGGTCGAGCGGGAAGTCGAGGAAGGTCGGACCGCGATGCGGTTCCATCGCCAGAAGCGCCGCAGCGTGGACCATCGAAGCCGCCTGGCTGCCGTCCTGGACCGTGGCGGCCGACTTGGTTATTGGCCGGATGAGAGGGACGTGGTCCATCTCCTGCAGCGATCCAGAGCCCCACCGCGACTCGGGCGCACGACCACCCAACACCACCAGGGGCGAGCCGTTGAAGTGGGCCGTGGTGATGGCCGACATGCCGTTGGTGATGCCGGGCCCAGCTGTCAGCGCGGCAAGTCCAGGGCGACGCGTCAGCTTCGCCCATCCCTCCGCGGCGAAGGTCGCCGTCTGCTCGTGACGCGTATCGACGACGCGCATGCCCTGATCACGCGCCGCCTCGTACAGCGGCCAGATGTGACCACCGTTGAGTGTGAACATCACGTCGGTTCCGAATGCCAGCATCGCCGCGATGGCCTGCTGGCCGGCATGGCCCTCAATCCGTTTGGCGACGCGCTGGGTGATCATCCTTGCTGCAAGTCGTTGTACCCGAGCTGACGGCTGTTGCCGCGATCCGGCGGAACGAACCGAATGTCGTCGATCGACATCGGGCGTCCGAGATGCAGCACGCCGATCTGGGCGAAGACGGCCAGCCAGTCGATGAAGCGGTGGAAGACGATGGTTTCGGATCGCAGGACCTTGTCGATGTCGTCGACCACCTGGCCGGGAGCCATGTTCTCTACGAGCGTGAGCCCGGAGACCGTCACCTCGTTGTGCGTCGGAGGGATGACTGTATGCCCAAAGCCGGGGATGGCGCGCTCGTGCCGGCCGGCGAACCGCCAGCGAACCGCGAAGAACTCGCTCTTGTCATTGCGCCAGGTCGCGGCGCCGATCGAGCGGTCCGCTGACAGCTGTCCGTCAAGGAACGCACCGAGCACCCCTTCGGTATCGAGCTGAACAGCCGTGTGGGCAACCTCGAGATCGAATCGTCGTTCTTTGTCGTTCATGGCGCCACGTACCTCGGCTTGACCTCGTTGATGCCGCCGCTGCGTGCGGCAGGCTGGACGGTTACCACGTCGCAGAAGTTCTCGGGAGCGATGATCGGCAACAGCGGAGGCCCCCACTCCAGGTAGCTCGACGGTACGGACGTGTCGAAGACGTTGAGCCTCTTGTGATCGCGGTGCGTGATGACCCACACCCCTTGGTGCGGTTCACCGATGATGTCGGCGGCCGGTGCGCTGACCGGCTCGACCTGGAACTCGCCGTCATTGCGCAACGTCGGCACGAGGTCGTCTTTGTGGTCGTTGTTGTTGTCGATGGGGATCGGGTGATCCGACACGGGATGGTTGTGACCAGGCGTCGCGAAGATGACCGTGACCTGACCCGCCGCGCGTCGATTGATGCTGTGGCACTGCCACGTGACCCAGCCTTCGAAGAACGGCTGCTGACATTTGAAGAAGAAGTACAGCGGCCAACTGCGCGGCGGTGCGGCGGTGGGTATCGGCGCATCGTGATCGATGCCCAATGAGACCTCGATCGAGCGGATGAAGACGTTGGCCATGATCCGCTCGACGTTGCCCTGGTAGCCATCCCACATCCCCGTCGGTTTGTTGGGATGTGGCTTGGTGTCGAGGGTGCCGTCGGCGCGGATCCTGTACCCGAACCACTCCTCCGCGACAGCCCGAAAGGCGCCGAACGAGACGTCGGAGTCGGACATCCATCCGGGCCACATCAACGAACTACCGACCTCCGATTCCCCGTTGTGCAGGTCACATGGTCTGGCAACGACGCCACGCATGTATTCGAGCATCGAGTAGCGCCGGGCGAGACCCGGAAACGTGATCGCCGCGTCGTTGTCGACCACCACCTCGATCCCTTCGTTCAAGGTGTCCTCGAGCAACAGGAGAAAGTGCCCTTTCTCCAAGTGATACGGCATCAGGCCCACAGTCGGGCTCCTCTCGGGTGGCGGGGTCGAGTACTAAGAGTCGTGAAGCGGTTCTGGTGATACTGCTACGTCGCAGGTTGTGGCGCCAGCTCAAAGACCTCGATCGGCTTGGGAAGGCCTTTGAACGAGTGCATTCCCAGCGATCGGCCGAGCTCGATGTCGAGGCCGTGATCGAGGACAGATTGCGAGACGTGAGTCTGGCCCGTTGTGGCAGTGGCCATGACCCGCGCTGCTTCAGCGACAGCGAGCCCGGAAGCGTCTCCGCCGAGGTCGAAGACGGAGCCGCTGGCCAGTCCGACCCGCACTGCCACAGCCCCGCCAGAGACCACCAGCGCCGCGTGTTCGATGGCCTGATGAAGGGCCGTCGCTGCCTCGACCGCGTCGCGGGGATTCTCGAACCACGACGAGAACCCGTCGCCCGTCGACGTCATGATCGAGCCCCGGAACCGCCCCACCACAGACCGAACGATGCGGTGATGTTCGCCGAGGATCACGGCCCACGCGGCATTGCCTGCGCTGGCCATCAACCGCGTCGAATCGACGATGTCCGTGAACATCACCGTTCGAATCCGTCCGGAGGGCATTCCGATCCGACCGGCAACGGAGGTCAGGCGTTCGCGGTGCAGCCTGGCGAGCAGTGGCGCGCCGAGACCGTCGAGCGTTTCCAGGGCGATGCGCGATTGATCCAGCTCGTCCTGACCACCACCTCCTGTCATGAATGCGTGCCGTGCTCGATGCACGTGGAGCAGGGCCTGCTCCAGCACGGATCCAGCGAGAGCGGCCGACTGTTCGGCGTGCTCGATCCACGACTCGGCCGAGCCGTCCCCGAGCTCGATCGCGGCGGCGGCCATCGTCAACGCAATGCCCATCGGCCAGTCGTAGCTGGCGTGCACATCACCATCGTGCACTGCTGCGAAAGCGACGAACATTTCGTCGACGACCTCGAGCTCGCCGGCAAGGATCGCCCCTTCGAACTGGGCCATGTGGAAGCCAATGTTGCGCGCTCCGAGCCCGCGCTTGGGTGGCGTCCACCGCGGACGAAGCTCTTCGACTGCTTCGTCCACACTGCGCAACAGCGCTGTGGCTACGAGCTCGGCGAACGGAATGAACAGCTGATGTTGGCGCGCGAGCGCCACGATCGCGGCGACGCCTGGCTCGTCGCCCCGTGCGGCGCGCCGCCACATCGCCGAGGGCAACGAGAGGATGAACGGATCGCCCGAATCGGCGCGGCGGGCGCTGAGGATGGTGGACTCGGTGTCGTTGTCCGCATCGGCGAACCGACCGAGCCTGGTGTTTGCTACCGATCGAACGGCCAAGGCGACGCCGTGTTCGGCCCAGTTGGAGACGCGAGCCGAACGATCGATGGACACGGTCGCATTGCTGACCGTGTCCATCGGATGACCGGTCGCCAGCTCCACGACGGCGCGGCGGGCGAGGCTGCCGCCGAACCACCATGGGTCTGGTTGAGCGAGCGACGCCCGCTCGGACAGGGTGAACGCTCGCGTGGCGCCATCGAGATCGAGGAGGGCCAGGCGATGAAGGCCTGCCGCAAAGTGCACCATCATGTCCGTGAGAGGATCGTCGAGGCCCGCGGCCCGCGATTCGGCGGCGAGCGCCTCTGCGGTATCGACCAACTGCTGGCGGCGGTCATGGCGGGCGGCTGAATACGCGACCTCGGCGAGGATCGCCGCTGCTCTGGCTCGCCAAACGCTGTCAATGCTGAGATCGGTCAGCAACGTGCCGACCATCTCGTCGAGCTCAGGGTGCCTGCGCGCGCCACCTCTGGTGAAGTCGGTCCGCAGTGCCAACAGCAGGCACTCGGCCCGGGAGCAGAGATAGGCGTTGGCAACCTTCTCGTCGACCGCCGCCTTCGCACATTGCGCGTACGCGTCGGCGGCTTCGATCAGGCGAACCGTCGCCTCGTCGCGTTCGAGCTCGTTGAAGCGCGCTTTGCCGAGATGGTCCAACCAGAGGGCCCGGCCGTGTAGGTCACTGGCGGTCTCGACCATATATCCGGCCAGGTCGCCGGCCGCTGACCACGAGGCATGCTCGATCGCTTCGTCGAACGCGGCCTCGACCAACTGACAGTGATGCACGGTTCCAGTACGTCGAGCGGTCGCCGACAGACGTACGAGTGTGCCGGCGCTGGCCGACCCGGCAGTCAATCCCTCGAGTCGGTCGAGCACTGTCCCGGCGATCTCCTCGACGACCTCACTGGTCGCCAGATCCAGCGCGGTGGTTCGCAAGAGCGGGTGAGTGAAGGTCACCCCGCCGGTAACGCGTCTGACAGCCCCGATCGCCTGGAGCTCGTCGACATCGTGACCCTTGCCGGCGAGCAGGTCACCGTGTTCTGGACCGTCACGCAGGATCCCTTTCTCAGCGAGCGCGATCACGATCGCCGCTCGCAACGCGCCTTCCGACAAGGTGGCCAGACGCGCCCGCCAGGCGACCTCGACCGGAATGGTACCGGTCGTCGATGCCGGCGATGGCAGCACCTCGCCGACGGAGATCGCGTCAGCCAGCGCGCCCAGGGTCAGCGGGTTGCCGCCGCTGAGCTCGACCAGCCGGGCGATCGTGCGTTGATCGGTGATGCCGGGCGTGATTCGTCTGGCCAGCTCTCGCGATTCTCGATCGTCGAGTGCGGAGACGGTGAGATGTCGCGTGACGGGCTCGTCGATCAACCGACTGACGACCGGTGACGACATCGCCTCGTTCCGAACCACGACCACGAGGCACATGCGCGCCGACTGGCCAGTCAGTGATGCGGTGCCGAGGCGAAACGCCAGGTGCTCGACGTGGTGGCGACCGGTCTCGTCGAGCCAATGGGCGTCGTCGATGACGAGCAACCGCGGTGTGCTGCCGCGCAGGTGCTCGTCGATTCCCGCCGCGCCGAGTTGCACCTCGGCAGTGATGTCGCCGCTCTCGGGCACCGTGACCACCCGGTGCTCGACGCCGAGGCCGCCTGCCTGGGCGACCAGCCACTCGATCAAGGTGGATTTGCCGACGCCGGGCGGCCCGTCGATGACGACCACGACCGGCTGCCCGTTGATAGCGGCCGCCAACCACCGCGACAGCTGGGCGCGTTGCGTGATTCGCCCGACGATGTCGACCACACTTGACCTCCGCATCGACAATACGCCACGACCCAACGGCCGGGGACTTCGGATGTGCCCGAATACCGGCCCCTAGGTGCCTAGGGGTATCGTTCGTGTCCGTCATGTCGCTGCATGAAATCCGCCAGCCTGCCGACCTGCGGGCCCTGAGTTACCCCGAGCTCGATGAGTTGGCCGGAGAGATTCGCGACTTCGTGGTTCAGGCCGTCGCTGAGACGGGCGGACACCTCGGATCCAACCTCGGCGCTGTCGAACTGACGCTCGCGTTGCACCGGGTCTTCGACTCGCCCCTCGATGCGATCCTGTGGGACACGGGGCATCAGGGCTACGTGCACAAGATCGTCACGGGCCGCCAAAATCGCTTCGACCAGCTCCGCCAGGCAGGCGGTCTGTCCGGGTATCTGAGCCGGGAAGAAAGCGCCCACGATTTCGTGGAGAACAGTCACGCCTCGACCATCTTGTCGTATGCGTACGGTCTGGCTGTCGCCCGCGACGCCGGCACGGATCGCCGCCGGCACATCATCGCTGTGATCGGCGACGGCTCCATGACCGGCGGCATGGCGTACGAGGCCCTCAACAACATCGGCCACTCTGGTCAACGGGTCATCATCGTTCTCAACGACAACGGTCGCAGCTACGCGCCGACGATCTCCAACCTCACCGCAGGACCGACCCCGCTCGATCGATCGATGGCGGATCACCCCAGCCTGCCTGCACGCATCACGGACCGCCTGTCGCACAGCCTCACCAACATCCGCCTCAACCCGGTGTACGTGAAGCGGCAACGCAAGCTCGAGCAGTTCCTTCGGGAGTTGCCGTACGTCGGGCCGCAGGCCGAGAAGGGTGTTGAAGCGTTCAAGGCCGCTGTTCGCGAGTTCCTGCAGCCGCCGTCGTTCTTCGAAGCGCTTGGTGTGAGGTACGTGGGGCCGATCGACGGCCATGACATCGAAGAGTTGGAGCGGACCTTCCTGAACGCGATCGAGCTGTCCGCCGAAGGGCCGATCCTCGTTCACGTCCTCACACAAAAAGGTCGTGGTTACTCTCCTGCGGAGGACGACGACGAGAAGCACCTGCACGATGCGCCCGTGTTCGACCCCCTCACAGGTCCGCCGCCGGCAATCCCGTCGGGGTACACACAGGCCTTCGCCGAAGGGATCATCAAGGAGGCCGAAGCCGATCGGCGAGTTGTTGCCATCACGGCGGCCATGGCTGGCCCGACCGGCCTCATCCCATTTCAGACCCGATTCCCCGATCGCTTCTTCGATGTCGGCATCGCCGAGCAGCACGCCGTTACCGGCGCAGCAGGTATGGCAATGGGCGGTCTGCGACCCGTCGTGGCGATCTACAGCACGTTCTTGAACCGGGCGTGGGATCAGATCGTCTACGACGTTGCCCTGCACCGGCTGCCCGTCGTCTTCTGCCTCGATCGCGCCGGGATCACCGGCGACAACGGCCCGAGCCATCACGGTGTATACGACCTCGCTCTGCTCGCCAAGGTGCCCGGGATGCGCGTGCTGGCACCGTCCAGCGCCCAGGAGTTGCAGGTCATGCTGCACGACGCGCTCGAGCTCGCCGACGAAGGTCCTGTCGCCATTCGCTATCCGAACGGCACGGCTCCACAGGTCGGCGAGCACGAAGTCGGTGTGGGGTTGCGCGCCCGGGAGTTGCGACGCGGCGATGGGTCGGTCTGCATCCTGGCGATCGGCAAGCTGGTGGCGTTTGCCCGCCAAGCGGCGGCAGCGCTGGCCGATCAAGGCATCGAAGCAACAGTCTGGGATGTGCGCTCGTGCGCGCCGCTCGATCAGGCGATGATCGCCGACGCGGCAACCCATCGGTCCGTCGTGACATGCGAAGACGGCATCCGCGACGGCGGAATCGGGATGACGATCGCGGACCTGGTCCACGAGATCGCCAGCGGTGTGCCGGTCGACGTCTTGGGACTCCCCGCCAAGTTCATTCCACAGGGCAAGCCGGATCGCATCCTTGCTCAACTCGGGCTCGACGCCGACGGGATCGCCGCCGCGGTTCGACGCCGCCTGACCGACCCGCTGTGACGCGGGGCAGGGCTAGCCCGCGAGCTGTGCCGGGCGATCGCTTCGACAAGTACGCGAGCCTGCGGATCGAGCACCGCCCGCACGGCGTGTTGCTGTTCACCCTGTCGAATCCGGGCAAGCTCAACGCAACGAACGCTGCAATGCACTCGGAGCTCTCGACCATCTTCGTAGACATACACGCCAGTCCCGACGTTCGCGCGGTGGTGGTGACGGGCGAGGGCAAGGCCTTCAGCGCGGGCGGTGATCTCGACTGGATCGCCGAGCAGGTCGGCGACTACGAGCGGACGATCAGCGTCATGCGCGAAGCAGGAGACATCGTGCGCACGATGATCGAATGCGACACGCCGATCATCAGCGCGATCAACGGCGTCGCCGTCGGGGCAGGGCTGGCAGTCGCGCTCATGGCCGACATCTCTGTCATCGACCAGGACGCGAAGTTGACCGACGGCCACTTGCGCCTTGGGGTGGCCGCCGGTGATCACGCGGCAGCGATCTGGCCGCTGTTGTGTGGCATGGCCAAAGCCAAGTACTACTTGCTGACCAGCGATTTCATAGACGGTCGCGAAGCTGAACGCATAGGTCTCGTGTCGAAAGCGCTGCCCGCGGAGCAAGTGCTGCCCGAGGCACTGGCGATCGCCGAACGGTTGGCGCTCGGGCCGCGTCAGGCCACGCTGCTGACCAAACGGGCGCTCAACCATTGGCTTCGCCAGGCATTGCCCAACTTCGAGGCATCGCTGGCCTACGAGATGCTCAACTTCCTCGGTCCGGATGCTGCTGAAGGTCTCGCCGCCCTGCGCGAGCGCCGCCCGGCCGAGTTCCCCACATGACCATCGACCGCGATCTCGCCGCGGACCTGCAGTTCGGAATCGATCTGGCCGACATGGCCGATCGGATCAGCCTGCCGTACTACCTGCAACGGTCGTTCAACCTCGATTGGAAAGCCAACCGCACCGAGGTCACCGAGGCCGACCGTGAGACGGAATCGGCGATCGCCGACGAGGTGTCGACCCGGCGTCCCGGCGATGGGTTGTTCGGCGAGGAGCACGGTCTAGTCGGAAACGGCGACTCTCCATGGCGGTGGATCATCGACCCGATCGACGGCACCTCCAACTTCGTTCGGGGGATCCCGCTGTGGGCCACGTTGATCGCGCTCACACATGTCGATCACGGCCCCGTCGTGGGTGTCGTGTCCGCGCCCGCGTTCGGTCGCCGGTGGTGGGCCGCCAAGGGACTTGGCGCGTTCGCCGACGGCCGGGTGTGCCGCGTGTCGAACGTGGCCGAGCTCAACGAGGCTCAGGTCAGCGTGACCTTTTCAGAGGGCTGGGATCACGCAGGCCTCACGGGCAAGCTGGTCGCGCTTCAACAGAGGGCGTACCGCTCACGCGGCTTCGGCGATTTCTGGCAACACATGCTGGTCGCCGAAGGAGCGGTCGATTTGGCCATCGATGCCATCGGATTGGCTCCGTACGACCTGGCCGCCGTGATGGTCGTCGTCGAGGAAGCCGGCGGGACCTTCTCCGACCGTCTCGGCGAACGCACCTACCTCAACGACTCGGCGGTCTCATCGAACGGCCTGCTTCACCACCACATCTCCGAGCTCGCACCCTGACCTCTCACCGCGACGCCCCTGACCCCGAACGTTATGGGCCTACGGGGTGATCGGTGGGGCCGAACAGGAAGAAGGTGTCGAGGTACGGAGTGGGATCGGCTGACCAACTGAACGCGGCGACCTCGTCGCGCGTGCGGCGTCCGAGACGACCGCGGAACAGTTCGAAGTCGGAGACATCGATCGAGACGGGCGGTAGACCGGCAGCTACGACTTGGGAATCGAAGCCCTCGCGCAAACGCTCGGCCGCCCAGGCCAGGACGTCGTCGGGGATTGCGGGAGCAAGTCCGAGGGCCGAGCGAACGTCCGTCTCGTGGGCATGCACATCCACGACTGCCGATCCCGCCTTGGAACCTGCCGGTGATGACAGGAACGATTCGAATCCCGGTGCGCCCGCGGCCCATTCGCCGATCACCTCGGAGACGGACTTGCCGCGGCCCCGCTCGACTTGAGCCGCGGTCCACGGCGAGGTTGCAGCACCTTCCATGTTGCCGCTGACGACGTCGCTCATCACGCCGGCGAGATGGGCGACCACGTCGTGCACGTCCCAGGCCGGGGTTGCCGGCACCGCGTGGTCGGGCGGGCTGTTGCCGGCGAGCTCCGCGACGCGCACGCGCGCCGCCCGATACATGTCTCCGAGATCAATCCCCATGGACCGCAAGGGTAGTGATCGCTCAACTCGGTAGCCACAGTCGTGGCGTAGCACGTAGCGTTGTAACGATGAGCGACAGCCAACAGCCGGCCACGCGGGCTATCACTGCCGGGCGCGCTCAGAGCCGCACGTCTCTGGCGCCGGCGCTGTGGGCCAGCACCACGTGGGAGTCCGAAGGACTGCTCGACGCCAACCGGCGAGCCACTGCGATCCGCGCGGGCGAGTTCTACAGCCGATACTCGAACCCAACCGTGCGTTCGTTCGAAGACGCGATAGCGGCATTGGAGGGCGCCGACGATGCCCTGGCGTTCGCGTCCGGGATGGGCGCAATCGCCACGGTCATCTTCGCCCTGTGCTCATCGGGAGATCACATCGTCGCCCAGCGCCAGCTGTACGCCGGCACTCTGGCACTCCTGCAGGGCCCGTGCCAACGCATGGGCATCGAAGTCACCCTCGTCGACGGCACCGAACCCGGAGCGTTCGCAGCCGCTCTGCGGCCCGGCCGCACGATGCTGGCGCTTGCCGAGACCCCGTCGAACCCGCGCCTCGAACTGGTCGACCTCGACGAGTTCGGCGCGTTGCGCGGACCGATCACCGTCGTCGACTCGACGTTCGCAACGCCACTCGGCCAGCAGCCGCTGGCCCACGGCGTGCACCTGTCGCTTCACTCGGCGACGAAGGGCATCGCCGGCCTCAACGACGCCACACTCGGAGTGATTGCGGGTGAGCAGGAACTGGTCGACGCCATCTGGGCGTACTCGGTGCTCCACGGGTCGACTCCGTCGCCCTACGACGCGCTGAACGCCATTCGTGGCATCCGCACGCTTGCGGTTCGCACGGCCCATCAAGCGGCCTCGGCCCTGCACATTGCCGGTGTGCTGGCCGAAGAGCCCGCCATCGCAACGGTCTACTACCCCGGTCTCGTCTCGCATCCGCAGTTCGATCTCGCCAAACGGCAGATGCGCAACGGTGGCACTGTCCTGGCGATCGAGCTCAGCGGTGGGCGTAACGCCGCCGAGCACTTCCTCGATTCGCTGAAACTGGCCAGGGTCGCGACGTCGCTCGGTGGTCCCGAGACGCTGGTTTGTCACCCGGCGACCTCGACCCACGCCAGCCTCACCCCGGAAGAAGCGACAGCCATGGGTGTCAGCGAGGGCCTTCTGCGTATCTCGGTCGGTCTCGAAGACACGGCTGATCTGGTGAGCGATCTCACTGACGCCTTGCCACGATGACCCGGGTGCTGTGCCTTCACGGGCTCGGCGGCACCGGTGCGACCATGTGGCCGATCGTCGCCGCATGCATCGACGCCGGCTTCACGACACTGGCGCCCACACTTCCCGGCCACGGCACCGACCCCGCCGACCTGATCGGCGTGACGTGGTTGGATTGGCTCGAGGCGGCGCGATCGTGGCCCGCTGACGTCGTCGTCGGTCAGTCGATGGGAGCGGATCTAGGTCTGCAGCTTGCCGCCGAGCAGCGCTGCGGAGCGGTCGTCTGCATCAATCCGGTTGCCCCGGATCCCGACGCCATGGAGGGTCTGCGATGGCGGAGAGACCACGGCCAGATCTGGGTGGAGGTCGGTCCGTCCACTGTCGACGAGATCGCCTACGAACGCCTGCCGATCGAGGCTTTCGTCGCCATGACGGAGGGCGTCGGCACCCTCGATCTGGCGGCTATCGATCGACCGGTGCTCCTCGTGACAAGTGCCAACGACGACGTCGTGGATCCGTCGGCATCCGACGTCATCGCCGACCTTCTCACCTGCAACGTGCAGCGACTACGGCTGCGGCACAGTGGTCACGTTGCGACCCTTGGAGACGAGCGGCACCTGCTGCAGCGGGCCACCGTCGACTTCGTCAGTGATAGTACGGGTTCTCGCCAGACGCGTGATCAGTGAGATCGCGGACGCGCTCGATCTCGGGAATCTGCTCGACCATCATCGTCTGCACACCGTCGAGCATGGTCATGCGGCTCATCGAACAGCCGTGGCACCCACCGCCCATCGTCAGGTACGCAGTGCCCTCGCCGTCGTGACCGACATATGAGACGAAACCACCGTGCGCTGCAAGCGCCGGGTTGACCTCACCCTTGATCAGCGCCTCGACCTCTGCACTGAGTTCGTCGTTGGAGATCAGGCCCTCGACGGAGGGCGCCTTCGGCTTGTTCGGATTGCGAATGACCAGGCCTTGCGTCGCCGTGTGATCGAGCGTCGCTCCCTCGAGGAGATCCATTGCCGAGGCAGCGATGATGACCTTCAGGCTGCCGATCTCGGGACGGGAGTGCGTGCGCACCTCATCGCTGAACGCGGCTTTGGTGACGATGTCGAAGCTGAGGTCGTACTTGAAATCCTCGCCAGGGTTGCTGACGATCTCGAGACGCAAACCGAGACGATCGCCTTCTGGTTCGCTGTCGCGCAACGTGACCAGCTCTTTCAGGGCCTCGGCCGTGACGGTGATGATCTGGCCGACCTCTGTCTTGGCGGCCTCTGCGGCAAGTGGACTCACGGCGTCAAGGCTACCGGCCGATGCCGTCGCCGCTAACACAGTGTGCCACCTAGCCGCCACCATTGCAGACGATGCGCTGCCCGGTGATGTAGGCGGCACCCTCGCTGCAGAGCCACAGCACCACATTGGCCACATCCAACGGTTGACAGACGCGCCCGAACGGCGCCGCGGCGTCGAGCTGTCGCAGGTCCTGCATGTCACGATTCCCGGTCATCGCTCGGGCGAGGCGTACGCCCATCTCGGTCTCGACAAGACCGGGCGCGACGATGTTGACGCGGATGCCGTTGACTCGTTCTTCTTTTGCCAGGGTGAACGCCAGCGCCTCCATGGCCGCCTTGCCCATGTTGTACGGCGCACCGTTGGCCGAGTAGTTCGATGTCGCGACCGAGGAGATCATCACGATGTCGCTACGCCCGCTATCGCGTCCGCGAGACCTGAGGTGCGGCAGCGCCACCCGGGCTAGATGGTGCGGACCGAATGCGTGGGCGGCGACGACACGCTGCATCTCCGCCGGGTCGGTGTCGGCCACGGAATTGCCCCGTGACGCAATGCCGGCATTGCACACCAGGATGTCGAGACCGCCGAACTCACTCACGACGGAATCGATCAAGGAGGCACACGCATCAGGGTCGTCGACCGACCCTTGGAACGCGCTGGCCACTCCGCCCGCTGCACGAATCGATGCAGCCGTGTCGGCGGCTGCATCAGCGTCACGGCGGTAGTTCACGCCGATCGCTGCGCCCTCCGCTGCCAGCAACTCGCGGATGCCGCGACCGATTCCCCTCCCGCCTCCCGTGACGAGCGCAATACGACCATCGAGTTCACCCATGGGCCTGTTTCCTCTTTGTAACTCACCGGCGACAGATGCCAACCTTGCGTGATGCAAGAGGGCAGCCGGAAGGCAATCATCGCCGCATTCTTCGCCAACCTCGGCATCGCAGTGGCCAAGTTCGTCGGATTCCTGATCACCCGATCCGCCAGCCTCCTCGCCGAATCAGGTCACTCCTTGGCCGACACAGGCAACCAGGCCTTGCTCATGCTCGGATCCAAACGTGGAAAGCGTCCCGCTGACGATGCTCATCCCTTCGGATACGGCCCGGAACGCTACTTCTGGGCGTTCGTCGTCGCTCTCGTGTTGTTCAGCATGGGGGGACTGTTCGCGCTGTACGAGGGCTTCCAGAAGCTTCGTCGTCCGCACGAGGTCAGCAACCCCATCGTCGCGTTTGCGATCCTGCTGATCGCTGTCGCTCTCGAGACGTACTCGCTTCGCACGGCGATCAAGGAGTCGAACCACATCCGATCACCGGGCACCAGCTGGATCTCGTTCATCCGCAATTCGAAGTCCCCCGAGTTACCAGTGGTCCTTCTCGAAGACGTCGGCGCCGAGCTCGGCCTGGTATTTGCTCTAGTCGGATTGCTTCTCTCTGAGATCACCGGCAATCCCCGATGGGACGCCGCCGGATCGATCGCCATCGGCGCGCTGCTGGTCGTGATCGCGTTCGTCCTGGCGCGAGAAACCAAACCAATGCTCATCGGCGAGGCGGCCTCCGACCGCGATCTCGAGCAGATCCACTCAGCGATCCGGTCGTGCCCCAAAGTCATCTCGATCATCCATCTCCGGACGATGCACCTCGGCCCCGATGACCTGTTGTTGGCGGCGAAGGTCGACTTCGACCACTCGCTGTCCGTCCAGGAGCTGGCGCAGGCCATCGACCAGGTCGAGATCGCAGTGCGAGCGGCAGTTCCCAAGACGACGATGATCTACATCGAGCCCGACATCCGACGGAAGTCGAGGTTGTGACCGCGGGACGCGGCACCGTTCAACACGCCCGCCCGATCGGTTTGCTGGCGATGGTTGCGGTTGTGCTGACGTTCAGCGCCAGCTCAACGATCATCCGAAAGGCGGGAGTACCAGGCCCGACCATCGCCTTCTGGCGCATGCTCGGTTCGAGCATCGTCTGGACAGCGCTGCTGCGTCTCAAGGAAGGCCACTTCGTAAGCCTGCAGGAGTGGCGGAGGGCGATCGTCACAGGCGTTGTCCTGGGCCTCAACATCCTTCTGTTCTACACAGCCGCAACCAGAACCAGTGTGGCCAATCTCGAGTTCATCAGTGCCCTCGCGCCCCTGGCCCTGATGCCGGCGGGGGCCGTGTTGTTTCACGAAAAGGTCGACCGCCGCGCCGCGCTGTTCGGGCTGATCTCGATCGTCGGGTTGGCGTTTGTGCTCTTCGACGCACCGAAGCGCGGCGCCGCCACCTGGCCCGGCAACGGACTGGCTGTCCTGTCGCTGGTCACGTGGTGCAGCTACCTGCTGGCCAGTCGTCAGCTGCGACGAGGGATGAGTGTGGCCACGCTGATGGCGTCGGCCCTGCCGATCGCCACCGTAACCACGCTGCCCATCGTGTTGATCAACGACGACATCGGCAGGCTCGACGCCCGATCGATGGCGTACATCGCCGTGCTGACGCTGTTGACCGGAGTCCTGGCACACGGCCTGATCGTCTTCGCCCAACGCAAGGTACCGATCGGCATCATGTCGATGATGCAGGTTGGCCAGCCGGCGCTGGCGGTCGTGTGGTCGGCGGTCTTTCTCAGCCAATCGATTCGCGCCCTGCAGATCGTCGGAATGGTGCTGGTGGTGTTCGGCCTGGCGGTGGTCGTGGTGCAGACCCAGCGCCGCACGGCTAGGCTTATGGAGACCGAAAACGGGGAGCTCGCAGGATCGGTGGGCTGAGAGGGTGGGCGCCGCCACCGACCGGAACCTGATCTGGGTAATGCCAGCGGAGGGATGCGATGTCGCAAGTGGTGGTGGTGATCGGCGGTGGTCCGCTGTCGCCCCTTGCCGTCTCCAACGTGGTTGCCGAAGCCACGATCATCGCCGCCGACAGCGGTCTCGATCACGCTGTCGCAGCCGGGTTGAGGCCGACGGTCCTGGTCGGCGATCTCGACAGCATCAGTGCTCACGGCAAGATGTGGGCGTACGCCCACGAACTGGAGATCGATCAGCATCCCGTCGACAAGGGCGCGACCGATACCGAGCTGGCCCTCATCCGCGCCACCGCCACAGCGGCCGACGACCTGCTCGTCTTCGGCGCGATCGGAGACAGGTTCGATCACGCCCTGGGCACGTTGGCCGCGTTGGGGAATCCGGCGCTGGCGCACTTCGAGACCATCCGGCTGATGCTCGGCGACACAGCCGTGCACGTGATCCATCCAGGGCGATCGCTCACCATCGACATGCCACAGAGCTCATCGTTCTCGTTGCTCGCGTTCCACGGCCCGTGCACAGGCGTCGATGTCACCGGAGCGCGATGGCCGTTGACCGCCGCCTCGCTGAAGCCGTGGAGCACCCTCGGGATCAGCAATGAGACAACCGGCCTCTTACACGTCGCCGTCGCCGACGGCATTCTGACCCTGGTGGTTCCGTGATACCTGGTTTTGGGACGCATGGTTTTGGGACACGTGGTTTTGGGAAACGATTCCTGGCAGTCGCATTGATCACAGCGTTCACGCCCGTCGCGGCCGGGTGCGGATCGAACGGTTCCTCCGGCAAACCGGCGGCGATCACGTTGGTCGCCTACGACTCGTTTCCAACCGAGAAGACGTCGCTCAACTCCGCCCTCGACGAGTTCACGAAGGCCACCGGTATCGCGGTGAAGATCGTCATCGCCGGCGACGCCGGCACGATGGTGACCAAGGCGAAACTGACCGCCGGTAATCCCGAAGGCGACGTGATGTGGGGCGTCGACAACACCTTGCTGTCAGCGGCACTCGACGGCAACGTCTTCACGAAGTACGAGCCCAACGACTGGAACGCGATCGATACGAACCTCACGCGTTTGGTACCGGGACACGAGCTGACCCCGGTGGACTTCGGTGACGTGTGCGTCAACTACGACATCGGCTGGTTCAAGTCGCACAACCTCAATCCACCGGCAAGCCTCGACGATCTGCTCAAGCCGGAGTACAAGAACCTGCTCGTCGTCGAGAACCCGTCGACGTCGTCGCCCGGCCTGGCTTTCTTGATGGCCAGTGTCGCTGACAAGGGCGAGACCGGTTGGCAGGGCTACTGGAAAGCGCTCCGCGCCAATGGAGTCGAGGTCGTCGACAGCTGGACCACCGCATACGACGACGAGTTCAGCGGTGCTGCCGGCTCGACCGGCTCGCGACCGCTGGTCGTCAGCTACGGCTCAAGCCCGCCTGCCGAGGTGATCTTCGCCGATCCGCCGCGCACCGATGCGCCGACGGGTGTGGTCGACTCGACGTGCTTCCGCCAGGTCGAGTTCACCGGGGTGCTGCGCGGCACACATCACGAGGCCGAGGCGCGCAAGCTCGTCGACTTCCTCATCAGCACCCGCTTCCAGAACGAGCTACCGCTCAACCTCTTCGTCTACCCAGCGCGCACCGACTCGACCCTGCCGCCGGAGTTCACCAAGTTCGCAGTGATCGCAACGAATCCCTTCAGCATCGACCCGGCTGACATAGCCGCAAACCGGCAGCGGTGGCAGGACGAGTGGACGACCATCGTGCTGCGCTGAACCGCCCGCCACGGTGGTTCTTGGCGGCGATTGCTGCAGCACCGGTGCTGTTCATCACCGTGTTCTACGCGTGGCCCGTGTCCACGCTGCTGTGGACGACCCTGCGACACGGGACGAGCGGTAGATCGCCGTTCGACAACGTTGCCGGGGTCGTGTGGTTCACCGCCTGGCAGGCAGCAGTCAGCATGGTGTTGACACTCGTGGTCGGAACACTGCCCGCATACGTCCTCGCCCGCTACAGCTTCCGCGGTCGCAGGGCGCTGATGGCAGCGACCACCGTGCCCTTCGTGCTGCCCACGGTCGTCGTCGGGGCAGCATTTCTTGCTCTGCTTCCTTCGTCGTGGCACGGCACAGCGCAGGCGATGATCGTGGCTCACGTCTTCTTCAACATCGCCGTAGTCGTTCGCCTCGTTGGCTCGATGATCGCGGTGATCCCTCACGACCTGATCGGAGCGGCGCGCACCTTGGGAGCGTCGCCGAGCCGGGCTGCGCGTCTGATCATGCTCCCATTGCTGCGACCGGCGCTGTGGTCTGCCGCCGCTGTCATCTTCCTGTTCAGCTTCACGTCTTTCGGCGTTGCCAAGCTGTTGGGAGGGCCGACCCATCCGACCCTCGAGGTCGAGATCGCCCGGCGGGCAACTCAACTCGGCGATGTCAGCGGAGCCGCCGCCCTGTCGGCGATGCAACTCGTACTTCTGGCGGCGGTCATCTTCTGGACCTCGCGACGGCAGCGCCGCGCAGCCGTGGAGTTGCCGGGCGCGACCGCGCCGCACGGGCCTCGCAGTCGACGCGAGCGGCGCATGGTCGGTGCCGTCAGCGCAGGGATCTGTCTCCTCGTCGGCGCTCCACTCGTCGCTCTTGTCAGCCGCTCCTTCGACGTCGGCGGCGCGTGGTCCGCGTCGGCGTGGACCAAGCTGGGAACGGCCGAGATCCGACCCGGTGCGGGGCTCGGTGTGGACCCGCTGGCGTCGGTCGCCACGTCGTTGCGATTCGCGGTCGTCGCTGCGTTCATCGCGACGATCATCGGGTTCCTCGCGGCAACGTCGATCAATGCATCACCCCGGTTCGGCAGACTGCTCGACGCAGGGCTGATGCTGCCGCTCGCCACCTCGGCCGTGACAATCGGACTCGGCATGCTCATCACCTTCGACGAGCCGCCCGTGGACTGGCGGGCACGATGGTGGCTCGTCCCACTTGGACACGCGCTCGTTGCGGTGCCCTTCCTCGTGCGCGCCATGCTCGCTGTGCTGCGGGCGATACCACGCGACCTGCGTGCGGCAGCGGCGACCTTGGGGGCGACGCCGATCCGAGCGTGGTGGCAGGTCGACGCGCGTGCGCTGCGCCGGCCGCTTCTGGCAGGCGCCGGGTTCTCTGCGGCGATCTCGCTCGGCGAATTCGGTGCAACAACAATCCTGACGCGATCCGGCAGCGAGACCCTGCCAATCGCGATCGGTCGCCTCCTCGGACGAGCAGGAGCGTTGCCACGAGCTCAGGCCTTTGCGTTGGCCACCATTCTGCTTGCGTTGACGACAGTGATCGTGATGGCATCGGGTAGCCACGAACGCGTCGGATCCGATGCTTGACGCGCGCGATCTCACCATCGCATTCGAGGGGCGACGCGTCCTCGACCGGGTTTCGCTCGGGGTCGACGCAGGCGAGATCGTCGCCATCCTGGGTCCGTCCGGCACAGGCAAGAGCACCCTGCTGCGAATCATCGCTGGCCTGTTGATGCCCGATTCGGGCACCGTGTTGCTCGACGGCGTCGACATCACACATCGACCCGCACACCTGCGCAGCATCGGGATGATGTTCCAGGACGAGCAGCTCTTCCCCCACCTCGACGTCACCGCCAATGTCGCCTTCGGCCCGCGGATGCATCGTTGGTCGTCAGCGGAGATCACGGCCCGCGTCGATGAACTGCTGACGCTCGTCGGCCTCGGCGGCTTCGGCACACGGCAGGTCGATCGGCTCAGTGGAGGCGAGAAGAAGCGGGTGGCGTTGGCACGATCATTGGCGCCGCGCCCGGCGCTGCTCCTGCTCGACGAACCATTAACTGGGCTCGATCGGGAGTTGCACGACAGATTGATGGGCGACCTCGCAGTGGTGTTGGCCGCCGCCGGAACGACTGCGATCCTGGTCAGCCACGACCGCGACGAGGCCGCGGCGTTGGCGAGCCGGGTCGTGCAATGGCAAGACCTTCAGCCGGTGTGAACGATCAACACGGGACGACGCGAATGATGAGCCAGGCGACTGGGCACCGAGCCGGTGAACGTGCGTATCCGCCCGCTCATGGTCTTGTTGCCGACGACGATCAGATCTGCGTCGATCTCGTCGGCGATGGCCATCAGAACGGACGCAGGTTCACCGACCTGCGGATGTTCGACGACCCGCACACGGTGACGCCTGCTGGCGTCACGGCCGATCTTCGCGGCCGTCTTCGCCGAAGCATCCGACAAATCGGCAACTAACGCGCTCATCGTCGTCGGCTGTCTGCCCACCGCGTCGCTCGGCGAGGCGGCAGCAACAACGTGCAGCTCCGCGGAGAACGCCGCTGCCAGGCGCGCCGCGTGATCTACTGCGATCAGCGAGCGATCGGTTCCATCCGTCCCAACCACGATCCTCGTGTACATCGCCGGTTCCTTCTGTGTTGTGTCGTCAATGGAGTCGCCCGAATCCGCCGCTGATACGCGACACGCCCAGTGGCGGATCGGATACGGTCGCATCGATGGTCGAACAACTGCGGATCGGCTTTCTCGGCGCAGGCTTGATCGCCACCTACCACTCGAAGAGCCTGCGACGAAGCGGTGCTTCGGTGATCCGTGCAGGTGTGTACGACCCCGACCCGGAACGTGCCGCGACGTTCGCTGCAGCGTCGGGGCCACATCGCGATGAGCAGCGAGGACGAAGTGCTCGACAACTGCGACGCGGTGTACGTCTGCACGTGGACCAGCGAGCACTTTCGACAGATCGAGAAGGCTACTGCTCGATCACTGGCGGTCTTCTGCGAGAAGCCGCTGGCCTTCGACCTCCGCACCGCGCGAGACATGGCCGCCATCGTCGACGAGGCCGGAGTGATCAACCAGGTCGGTCTCGTGCTGCGACGCTCACCTGCCTACCTCTGGGCCAGGCACCTGGTGACCGAGCCAGGCGGGGGGAAGGTGATGGGAGTGGTCTTTCGCGACGATCAGTTCATCCCCATCCAGGGCCACTACGGCTCGACGTGGCGCGGCGACCGCGAGTTGGCGGGCTCCGGAACCCTGCTCGAGCACAGCATCCACGATGTCGACATGCTGCGGTTCCTGGTCGGCGAGATCGCTCAGCTCAGCGCCCACACGACGAACTTTCACGGTCACGACGGGATCGAGGACGTGGCCACGGCGTCCATCCGTTTCGAGAACGGTGCACTCGGCACGTTGGCCAGCATCTGGCACGACAACCTCGCTCGTCCCAGCCTTCGCCGCGTCGAGATCTTCTGCACGAGCCGCCACATCGTCATCGAAGGTGACGACTGGTACGGCCCGGTCAGCTGGACCGACAGCGACGGGACGTCGCACGAGTTGGCACAGGACGACCTGTCGGCGGCGGTAGCACCGATTCGGGAGGGTATGGAGAACCCGGACGGCGAGTTCGTTCAATCGGTCCTGGCCGGCACACCGGCGTCGCCCGACTTCGATGACGCTGTCGAGGCACACAGGATCGTGGACGCGATGTACCGGTCGGCCGCAGCAGATGGTGCTCCGGTGGAGCTTGCTCGTGTCTGACCACACGGTCGTCGAGTTGGCCGCGGAGGAGACCCACGCGTTACGCCTGACCGTCCTGCGCGACGACACCCCGACCCAGGTGGTGGCGTTTCCCGAGGACTTGTTGCCGGGCACGTTTCATCTGGGGGTGCGCGAGGGCAGCGACGTGGTCGCCGTGTCCACGTGGGCGCCGCGGCCGTACAACGACACGCCGGCGGTGCAACTGCGAGGCATGGCGACGGCCGCTCATCTGCAAGGCCGCGGTCTTGGGGCGCTTCTGCTCGAGTCAGGGTGCCTGCGGGCGGCGACGATGGCCGAGTTGGTCTGGGCCCGTGCTCGCGACACCGCGCTGGGGTTCTATCTCGACCACGGGTTCACCATCGAAGGCGATGGCTTCATCGACGAACACACTCAGAAGCCACATCACCTGATCATCCGCCGCCTCGATTAGCCACACGAGCTTTTCCGCTCAGCGCGCCGAGGTGCGCATCTGTGCGACGAATGAGCACCGCCGGTCAGATCCAGCAGCTGCGGTCCACCGCCGCGCATTTGCGATCCATCTCGGGATCGATCGCCGGCAGCCGCGCCCTGACCGTCTACAGCCTGGCCGGGCCGGAGACATGGATCGGTCCGACACCGCAATCGTGCTACGACCACCTGCTGTCGGTCCGCCGGCAACTGCAGTCGAGCCAACAATCGTTGGCTGACACCGCTCGGCACCTCGACCGACAAGCGATGGCCCTCGAGGCGCAAACGGCGACGGCCGGACTGGTGTCGTAGTGGACCTCCTCGCCTTCGACCGCGCTCGCCTCGAGTTCCTCCGCACCTCCATCGGTGCTGCACTCGACGACCTCCAACTCATCCGCAGCGACGACGCCGCTGCGACCGAGGCGATGAGGAGCATCCACGCTGCTTGCCGGGCCCTCACCGAATCGTGCCTGCCGCGGGTACAGGAGGTTCTCAGCTCCCAGGTGATGACGGCCTACCGGAGGTCGGCGCTCGGTGGAACGGGTGCGGCGACGGCGGGGTGTTCAACGGTGCGCGATCGCAGCTGGGAGGCGACCACTGATCCGCGTGCCGAGCCCGGGCGGACTCCGTTGGGCAGCCGCAGCTACGCCGAGGTGATCGCCGACATCAGGTCCGGTGCGATGGTTCCCATGGCCACGCCGATCGACGCGCAGGGTCGGGCCGGAGCGCACTAC
>JANMMQ010000461.1:0-2817 GCA_031373465.1 Ilumatobacteraceae bacterium
CGACCCGGACTCGTTCGCCGTTCTCGCCGAGTACGCCGAGACAGCGATGGCCGCGCCCGACGGGTTCGTGTTCAGCGACGACGGCGGGACCGCCGCGTGGAAGCCGAACAGGGTGACCAAGGCGTTCCTCCGCCACCGTCGCGCTGCCAGGCTCCGCTCGTTCCGACTGCACGATCTCCGACACTTCATGGCCACCGAGATGCTCGACGCCGGCGTCCCGATCGTGGTCGTTTCCCGCCGGCTCGATCACCAACGCGTCTCGACCACACTCGACAAGTACGCCCACGCAGTACCCGGCGGCGACGCCCGCGCCTCGGCGACGCTGCATGCCAAGCTCGCTCGACCGCGACCCGGGGACAGTTCGGCGACCGCCTCCTAACAACACTTCCGGGACAGGCCATCGGTGCGGCTGCAACTGCCAGAGAGCGAGCTCGGATCGTCCTGGTCGGGCATGGCCAACGTGGGCAGCAAGCCCGAGTCCGCCTGTCGGCATCGCGCGCGGCTGAAGCGACGCCGGAAGGTCGCTACCGGACGACTACCGCTCGACGTAGACCGTGAGAGGCGGGACGACCCCATGCCTCTCCATCGCCCCGAGCAGATCCGGGGGTGGCGAGGCGATGGCGGCCAGCATCGCCTCGACCTCATCGGTCTCGGCGGAGAGTGCGACTCTGTTGCTCCCATCGTGCGCCACGTGGTCGACGACGTGGCGACCGCCCATGCCACTGACAGCGTCAGCGCGCTCAGACTTGAACTTCAGCCAGGTGTCCACATCAGCAACATCGTGGGTGATGACTATCTTGGGCATACGGCCTCCTCTGGGGACCGTCGTTGCGTGGCGGCCCACCACGTTTCTAGCACCGCTCACCTGGTGACGCGGCCGTCGGGAGTTCGTTGCGACCCGATCTGTACCCAGGTTCAGGCGCGGATCGCGTAACTGGCCGGCCCGCAGATCGGGCGCTGTGACGCGCGACGCGTGCCGAGATCGCCGATTGGGAGTCGGCCGAGGCGCGCGACGTGCACATGCAGCAAGCCGCAGCAACGGGCGCATATGCACCGCTGCGCGATCTGCTGGCTGCTCCGACCCGGGCCACGGTCATCAGCCGCCTCCCGTAACCGAACTCGGCGTCGCAAACAGATCCAATCCAGAGCGACGGCCCTGGCACTGCCTCCTACCGCCGGTTAAGGGCGCGCCAGATGCGCCTACTTGGTGCGGGCCGGTTGACGGCCTGCAGCAGAGCGGGTGTGAGTCGGGTATGCCCCGAAATGCGGGCGACATCCGACTCACACCGGATCGATCGGCGCTGCTGCTCAAGCGATCTGGGCGCCAACCGTTGCGCACCGTCGCAATTCATCGAGATATGTGGCGCCCAGATCCCCGCGCGGCGTGCAGAACGCACACCGAGCCGGCGTTATACGGGTGATCGAAGATCACCTCGCCTGGCGGCTCGTATAACAGCGGGTGCCAGTCAAGCGTGAGCGGGTCGTAGGGCAGTTGGCCCTCGGCCTGCAACGCGGCGACAGCGCCTCCCAACGAGACATCGGCGAGTCCTAAGGCTTGCGTCCGGCGCCGAACAACTTCGAGCGCATCCCACATCGCATCCGCAGCGAACACGCTGGCGAGCTTTTCGTCATCGTCGAGTGTGGTCATCCCCGGCCCATGCACCTCGAGCACGGCCCACCCACCGGTGAAGGTGCTGTCACCTCCCACGAACACGGTGGGCAGACCGTGACGACGAGCGAGCGCGGTGATTGGATTCCCCTCCGTTCCATGGATTCAATGAGCGCCGAGGTCTACGCCTTCGCTCGTAGAGCACCGGCCACCCACGCGCCCACGAGCCTCCAACACGACGACGTGGCATCCATGCCGACTCAGCTCACCCGCGGCAGCGAGACCCGCAAGGCCAGCTCCGACAACAACGACCGTCTGACGCCCGGACATCGACGGGTTCTATCATGTTGCGCTGAACGCTTGTCCTCCTGACGTGACGTCGACCCGGTAATGCGCCCCGACGGCGCACTTCCCTCGATACTTCAGGTCACCGAGCCTGAGTTGCTGGATTAGTGTCCGGCGCAACAGGAGGGCTCATGGACGAGCCGAATGAGGTTCTCGCGGAGAACCGACGATTGAAGGCCGAGAACCAGCAGCGGGCCGCGGAGTTGGCCATTGTCAACACCGTGCAGCAGGCGTTGGCTGCCGAGTTGGACATGCAGGGCATCTACGACGCGGTCGGCGACAAGATTTGTGAGATCTTCCCCGACGCCGACGGCATGTACATCCGCGTCCTTGATCCGCACACCGGGTTGGTCGAGTTCCCCTACGTCTACGACGTCGGCGAGCGCCTGACGATTGATCCGATCCCCGTCGGCGGCATCTTCGGCCACGTCGTGGTGACGGGCCGAACGTTGCTCGTCAACGAGAACTTCGACGAGGAGACGCTGAAGCTCGGTGCCTCCACCCTCCCGGGAACATCGTCAGAAGAGAGGTCGGGGGTCTGGGTCCCGCTCATGTGGGGCAGCGAGGTGCGCGGTCTGGTGAGCCTGACCGACTACAAGCGCGAGCACGCCTACAGTAAGTCCGACGTGCGGCTGCTGGAGACCCTGGCAGCGGCGTTGAGCGCGGCATTGCAGAACGCCCGGCAGTTCGCGGAGACGCAGCGGCTGTTCAACGAGAACCAGCAGCGCGTCGCGGAGTTGGCGATCGTCAACAGCGTGCAGCAGGCGTTGGCTGCCGAGTTGGACATGCAGGGCATCTACGACTCGGTGGGCGAAAAGATTCGTGAGATCCTCGCCGACGCCGACGCCGTGACCATCCGCGTT
>JANMMQ010000510.1:0-9540 GCA_031373465.1 Ilumatobacteraceae bacterium
TGTGATCAGTACGAGCTCGCCACCGAAGACCTCTTGGTAGCGGGTGAAGGCTTCGCGGCAGTTCCCGCCGAAGAACAAGTATGGATGTACGGCCATTGGTTCCTCCGAACGTCGGTCAAGTCGTGAACCAAGTCTTGTCACTGCTGGCGGCCCGCGCCACTCGATAGCCGCGTGGGATCCGCAATGACGATCGACCCCGATGACCGTCCATTCGATCCTGCCTCCTTCCCCCTCTAAGGCAGTCGACGACGTTCTGAGTAGTGCTGGTATCGAACATGTGGCACACGGGGACAACGAACCCGTCGATGCCGCGACCATCGCTGCCGCCGATCCGAAAGCGCAAGGTGACCACGAGTACGGCGCGCAACTCGACGCCCAACTCGCCTGCAGCGGGTTCCGCCGGCCACCGACCCTGCTGAGGCCGACATCATCGTGCTGGCGGGCTGACGACCACGGTGATCTCATCGACCCGACCGTGACGTTCGAACCCTACGGCTGACTACCATCGATCGAATGATCCTCGAGCGGCTCGACATCGACAGCACAACGTTCGAACGTGGTACCGGCTGGGAGATCAAACCTGAAGGGGCCTGCAAGGGCGACGTGTGCGTCCCACTTCCCGACGGCTTCGACGTGGCCGACATCGGCGATCGTTTGGGGATGGCTCTGGTTCACGACGATGCCCGTGATCTGTGGGCTCTGGGACCCGAGACCATCGGTGGTCGCGCACTCGTCACAGCTCAAGCGCCCGACCTCGTGTTGGCCGACATCGACGGCGCCGAGTTCCATCTCTCCTCGCTTCGCGGCCAGAAGGTCGTTCTGGTTGCCTGGGCTCCGTATTGAGGCTGCCGGTTCGATCTGCCCGGGTGGCAGGCGCTGCGCAATGAGCTACATCCCTTGGGAGTCGAGGTCGTCACGGTTTCGCTCGAGCTGAGCGGACCAGAGGTCTCACGCCCATTCGTCGAGGCGGCTCACCCAGAACACCCATCCCTGCTCGATCCCACGCATCAGCTCGACTCTTTGTTCGGCGTCGTGAACATCCCCAACGTGACCTGGATCGACGAGGAGGGCATCGTCGTCCGTCCGCCGGAGCCGGGATGGCCCGGGCCGCAGCAATATCCCGAATCGTTGAAGCAGGTCTTCGCCGAGCGTGCCCGCAAGGCTGCCGAGGAAGCGAAGAACGAAGGCGCACCGAGGCGGCCGGATCTGATGAGGCTGTTGCGCGGTGGTCAGGACCGGGCGACATATCCCGACGCGATCCGCGACTGGGTGCGTAACGGGGCGGCGAGCCGATTTGTGATGAGCCCCGACGAGGTCGTCGCATCGTCACAACCCCGACCGCTCGACGGCTCGCGCAGTGCAGCGCACTTCGAGCTCGGCAACCACTTGTGGCGAAGTGGAGACCGGGACTCAGCGATCCGTCACTTCAACGAGAGCCATCGCCTCCAACCGTCGAACTGGACGTACAAGCGCCAAGCATGGTCGTTGGTCGGCAACGAACGGGTCGGCGGCGGCGCGCTCGGCCGCTTGCACCAGATCCCACTTCCCGGAGAAGAGGACGACTGGCCCTTCCCGTCCAACTTCGACGCCGACGTCGCCGAGCTCGAACCCGGCCAGTACTACCCGAGGACGATGTAGAACTCAGCCCTGAAGGAACTGCTCGGTCGTGATACACCGGACGAGTCCCTGCGCGTATGCGACATCGAGGATGTCGTCAGCTTCGGATACGAAGGCAGCGATGTCGGGTGACGGCTGGAGGCGCTCGGTGATTGCTGCGAACAACGTCAGCGAGGACACGAGCTTGGCGTCGTCCGGTGAGCCGAAGAGCGCGCGGATGGTGACGCCACGGTTGACGACCTGCTCCCACACCGCGTCCACGATCTTGCGATAGGAGAACCCGAGCACGGGATGGAGCAGGAACGACTCTGCTTCACCAATGCTGCCGATCGCGTAGACCCTCGACATCTCACTGTTCCCGAGCCCGGCGACCTGCGGGAAGACGAACCACATCCAGTGCGATCGCTTGCGACCGCTCTCGATCTCACCCAGCGCTTGATCGAAGTCGTTCTGACGGGCCTCGAATCGGCTGAGGTCGGGCGGCTCGTTCATGGTCGAAGTCAGCGCCCGTACACGGAGACGTGCAGAGTGCTGGCGGCAGTGAAGGGCTCACTGTTCCATCCGCCCCAGCGCTCCGTGAGTCGGAGACCGGCAATGCGCGCCATGAGGTCGAGCTCACTCGGCCACGCGTATCGGGTCACGATCGGGCTCAACTCCACGCTCCCTCGGCTCAGCGACACATGGCTCTCGTCGAGCAGTTGCCGCACGGGGTCGTGACGACCGACGTCGAGGCGGACCGTGTCGACGTCGATCGTCTCTGCATCGACGTACTGGTTGTCGCGCAATCGGTACAGGTAGCCCGGCACAAGCGCTTCGACGACGAACGATCCGTCCTCGGTCAGATGCATGGCGACGTTCTCGAAGCAGCGAACCTGATCGGCTTGCGTCAGCAGATTGAACAACGTGTTGTACACCACGTACACCAGCCGAAACATGCCTTGTACGGGAACATCGGCGAAGTCCCCGATGGTGACAGATATGCGATCGCCGCCCCGTTTGGCACGCAGTCGGGCGACCATGTGCGGTGAGATGTCGATGCCCTCGACGCGAACACCCCGCGCTGCGAGAGGAAGCGCGATCCGACCGGTGCCGATGGCCAACTCGAGAGCGCTGCCGCCGGCCGCCATTCGTTCGAAGAACGACACGACGACGTCGTCTTCGTCGCCGCGCAACACGTCGTCATACTTCGCTGCGACTTCCGCGCCGAAACTCGTTACCGGATCGAAGTCCTTCACAACAGCGATACGAGTCGATGGCAACGAAGCGATGCAACCCATTTTGCGAGCCGTGCCGCGTCGCAAGCGCGGGTTAACGTGGGACACTGCCGCCGTTCGACGCGATCGGGTTCGTACCTGACGAGCTCCCGTAGCTCAGTCTCGAACGTCCAGGTCCATCTCGAACCAGGCATCGCGACCAAACCTGCCCTCCTCGAAGTGCGTGAGGGCGAATCCGCATCGAACATAGAACTCGACGACCTCTGTCCAGTCGGCGGTGGTCTCGAGAACGATTCGTTTCATTCCCCAATTTCTGGCAATCTCGACGAGGCGTCGACCAACCTCCGTCCCAACCCGTTGCGCCGATGCGTCACGGCCACGGACATGCGCACGATCTCGGCCGTCAATTCGCCTCGACGAACGACCGTGCCGGTGCCGACCACTTCGCGGCCCTGGCATGCGACGAGCACCGTCGCGTCGGCATACGTCGATGCGAGGTCGTCGAGATCGCGATTCAGAGCGGGGTCAACCGTTCCCCAGTGTTCGCTCAAGCCCGCAAGGATCAGGGAACGGACCGCTGCATGCTCCGCGGGCCGCAGCACATGAACGTCGAGATCCGTGGAGCTCATAGGCGAAGTCTGACGTACGGGTATGGTATCGAACAAACGTTCGACTACGCTGCCAGACAGTGTCCGGTGCAACGATCCTGCACGCCGATCTCGACGCGTTCTACGCGTCCGTCGAGCAGCTGCTCAACCCGGAACTGCGCGGCCGTCCCATCGCCGTAGGAGGTGGCGTGGTGCTGGCCGCCTCCTATGAGGCCAAGCGCTTCGGCGTGCAGGGCGGGATGTCGGGATGGAAGGCCAAGCGTCTGTGTCCGGACCTGATCTTCGTCGGCGGGCACTTCTCGGACTACCAGAAGCTCGGTGATCAGGTCATGACGATCCTCGGCGACTTCACACCATTGGTGCAGCGAGTCTCCATCGACGAAGCCTTCCTCGACATCGCCGGCTCGACCCACTTGTTCGGTTCTGCGACCATCATCGGCGATCGCATCCGGCAGCGGGTGCGGTCGGAGCTCGGTCTGCCGATCTCGGTCGGCGCAGCGCGGACGAAGCATCTCGCCAAGATCGCCTCGCAGGTCGCCAAGCCCGATGGTCTTGTCGTCGTCGAGCCCGAGGACGAGCGGGTGTTCCTCGACCCGTTGCCGGTCGGGCTGGTCTGGGGGATCGGGCCCGTCACTCGCCAGCGCCTCGCAGACAGGGGCATTCACAGCATCGGCCAACTCGCGGCGTCGCCGGACGGGGCGCTGCAATCGCTCCTGGGGCGCGCGCTCGGTACGAAGGTCGCATCGCTCGCTGCTAACGACGACCAACGTCGGGTGCAGTCGCGGAGTCGGGCGGGATCCGTCGGTGCCCAGTCGGGCTTCGGGCGCCGCGACGTGTCACCGGAGCTGATCCGCTCCGTGCTGGGTCATCTCGCCGATCGTGTTGCCGGGAGGCTTCGCGCCAAACATCGGGCGGGTCGCACCATCACGGTCAGGGTCCGGTTCGCCAGCATGCGTGCCGTCACCCGTTCGCACACCGGGCCGCACCCGGTGTCGACGACGTTGACCCTGACCGAGATCGCCGAGCGATTGGTCTACAAGGCCCTGTCGGACCATGTCGACCAATACCAGATCTCGCTGTTGGCCATCTCGGTGTCCAACCTTGTCGACCAGCCCGTGCTGCAACTCGAGCTGCCGGTGCTCCCAGATGATGCCGAGCGACCGGGTTCGCGCGTGGGTGCGGCGCGATGGGCGGTCGACCATTCGATCGACGAAGTGCGCCGCCGGTTCGGTCGCTCCGCCGTTGGATATGCCGGCGTCGTCCTGTCGAGGTATTCCTCCGTGCCCGACGAGTTCCGCGAGCTCGCCGAGCACGAATTGTGACCGCAAATTGAAACCGCGTATCCGGCTTCGGTTGTATACGTTGATGTCGTGACGATCGAACCGGAGACGAAGAGCTGGATGTGGGTGTTGGAGAGGAAGTGCGACGAGTGCGGCTTCGACACGCGGGCGTTCTCCTCAGACAAGATCGCTGGCCTCTCGCGCAATGCAGGAGAGCCATGGCCGACACTTCTGGCCGACCCGCTGGTCCGTCTGCGGCCCCGCGACGACTGCTGGTCGGCATTGGAGTACGGCTGCCATGTGCGCGATGCCTTCAGACTCGGGTGTTACCGGGTGCAGCGAATGTTGCACGAGGGTGCGCCGAAGTTCGACAACTGGGACCAGGACGCGACGGCGGTCAGTGACCACTACGACACGGAGGATCCGCTCGTCGTAGCGGCCGACGTGGTCGAGGCCGCCAACGCCTTCGCCGACCTCTACGAGACCGTGAAAAGCGATCAATGGGAGCGCACCGGTCTGCGCAGCGACGGCTCACTGTTCACCATCGATTCGTTCGGCCGCTACTTCGTGCACGATCCCATGCATCACATCGTGGACGTGCAACGCGGCTACGAGGCGTTGAACAAGGCCCGCTGACACCGCTGACACCCGCTGACACCCGCTGACACCAATAAAGTCATTTTCCGCGTCAAAATAGTGTGGATATGGGCAATCTGGCTCATTTTGGGCTCCGAACGGTTGTGCATCGGAACACGAATGGGGGAGAATTGCAGATCGTTTCAAACGGACGGCGCCTGGGCTCGGCCGTGGCGGCGCTCTTGGTTCTGACGGCTTGCGGGCCATCCGGCCATCGCTACCTCGCCAACCGTGATGAGAAGGTCTACCTCCGCGTGCCGACCGCGTGGCACGACGTGCGCCTCTCCGACACGGTCCAGGATCCACTATTACAGGCCACCAGCGACGCCAAGATCATCTCCAAGACGGTGGTCTCTCCCCAGGAGGACGCTGTCGAGCAGAAAGATCTCAGCGGCGACTCGCCGTTCGCGACCATGACGGTCTACGAGACAAGCGGGGCTTTCAATCAGCAGCTGTCGGCATCGCTGGCCAGGCGGGCGGTTGGACTGGTTCCGTACGATCCGCTGTTGCCTGGCAGCGACAACGAGGGTCTGTCCGAGGTCCTCGACTTCGACCCCAATCCGACCAATGCAACGATCACCGGCTCACACGTGGTCTTTCGTGCCCGAGGAAGCACGAGCGGTGACTGGGCGCTGACGGTCAACCTTTCGACGTTCTTCGATCCGTCCGAGTCTCGTCTCTACTCCCTCGAAGTGATCTGCAGTCCGGCGTGTTATGAGAAGGATGCGGGAGAGATAGACAAGATCGTGAATTCATGGAAGATCGGACAATGAGTCGGGCAATGAGGAGTATCGGATGAGTACGAACGGCTCTGCCCTCACGCCGACCATGGTGTCGGTTCATCAGCCGGTCATCGACGACCGCGATCCGCCGCTTCGGCGCAAGATGTTCTTCTTC
This sequence comes from Ilumatobacteraceae bacterium, assembly GCA_031373465.1. GTDB lineage: Bacteria > Actinomycetota > Acidimicrobiia > Acidimicrobiales > Ilumatobacteraceae > JAENVT01. The sequence continues at coordinate 6,253 of JANMMQ010000510.1, forward strand.
GATCGTCTCAGGGTCTTCGTGCTGCTCGGCATCTTCATCGCCCTGTGCACATCGCATCAAAAGACCGACATCCCGCTAATGAGCTGGGGCGAGGCATTGCGCGATCAGCTGCACGCCAAATGGTGGGTGTTGATCCTTGCCGGCCTCGAGGTCATCCGTCAGATCCACAACATCATCTCCGAACATTCGAAGCTGTGGCATGGGTTCTGGCAGAAGAAGGTGTTCGGCGGCTGGGAGCGGATGATGAGCCGCATGAAGCCGTACACCAGGTTCCGAGTGCAGCGGCTCACGAAGCGACTGATGTTCTTCGCCGTCGTCGGGGCGATCTTCTCGTGGATGTGGGGTCTCGGTTTCTTCCAGGCGCTGGCCGAGGCACCGTCACGAATCTTCCGCAACATCTTCATCAACCCTGCTCTTGGTCTGCCTGTCGGACTGACGATCGCGCTCAGCACGCTCGGCGGGTTGGTCTACATCGTGTTCTTCTTCGGCATCTTCTTCATCGGTGGTGTCGAGACGTTCAAGCCAGGTGAGATCAAGACTCGCTTCAGCGATATCTGGGGACAGGACCATGTCGTCAAGCGGGTGAAGGAGAACCTCGACTTCCTCGAGAAGCCGAAGGAAATCGAAGAGCGCGGCGGCTACGTGCCGGGCGGCATCTTGCTGTGGGGCCCGCCAGGCACCGGTAAGACCCTGCTTGCCGAGGCGTCGGCGGGCGAGACAGGCAAGCCATACGTGTTCGTCGACCCATCGGCGTTCGTGCAGACCTTCATCGGCGTCGCCCCGATGAAGATCAAGCACCTGTATCGCAGGCTCCGAAAGCTCGCGTTGCGTTACGGAGGCGTCGTTGTGTTCTTCGACGAGGCCGACGTGTTGGGTAGCCGCGGTGGCCAGCAAGGGGGCGGCGGCTTCGACGAGAAGGCGACGCTGGAGCAATACGAATCCGCGAAGTGGCTCAGTCCGCACGGCCAGCAAGAGCTCGTCAGTTGGCTGCAATCTCAATCCAAGGCCGAACCGGCCACTCCGTCGCCGACGCGTTCATGGCGTGACGGCATCATCATGGCCGGCATGGGTGGCGGCATGGGCGGCGCCGGCACGTTGCAGGCTCTGCTCACCGAGATGAACGGGCTGAACAAGCCACGCGGCTTTTTCTCCAGAAGACTCCGAAGCTTCATGAACATCAAGGCCAAGCCGCCGCCCCGCTTTCGCATCCTGCACATGTTCGCCACCAACCTGCCGAATGCGCTCGACGCAGCGCTGCTGCGACCCGGCCGCATCGACCGCATGTACAAGGTCGGCTACCCGATGAAAGACGGGCGGGCGCGCACGTTCCAGGGCTACTTCGACAAGATCCGCCACACCGTCTCGACCCCGGAGATCGAGCGGCTGTCGACGATGACCCCGGGTGCGACAGGCGCCAGCATCAAGGACCTCGTCAATGAGGCCGTGTTGGTGGCCCTCCGCGAGGGCCGCGAAATCGTCACATGGGCCGACGTCCTGCAAGCTCGGTACCTGCGCCGCGTTGGTGAGCACGAGCTGGTCGAGTACGTCGATCGCGAACGCCACGCCTTCGCCATCCACGAGGCGTGTCATGCGGTCACCGCGCACCTCAAGCGGCGCTCGATGGACATCGATTTCGTCAGCATCGAACCGGGTGCCGGCTACTACGGCGTCGTCATGAGCAACAAGAGCGACGACACCTTCGTCAACTGGCGATCGATGTACGAGATCGACATCCTTGTATCGTTGGCGTCGCTGGCCGGTGAGCGGATGTTCTTCGAAGGCGACAGCACGAACGGCGTCAGTGGGGACCTTCGCACGGCGACCTACTTCGCAACCATCATGGAGAGCGCGTTGGGGATGGGCGACACGATCGCCGCGCAATCGGTGATCCAGGAGCTGATCGGTGGCGGCGGCGGTTACCGCACTCCAGCCGCAAAGGACGACGCCGAGGCCCACCATCAGTCAAACATGGGCAACCGCATCGAGGTGTGCCTCGCCACTATTCTCGACGAAGCGACCAGCTTGCTTCACGAGAACCGGCTGATGGTGCTGGCCATCGCCCACGCACTCGAGACCCACAAGACGATCTCCGGTGAGGATGTCGCTGCTATCTTCGAGGGCCGTCAGGGCCCGAAGGTCAACGGTTGCGATTACCACCATCCGTCGTTCCTGGAAGTGGCCGACCGCTATCACAACGAGGCGCTCGTCGCGCACCGCATGACCGGTCGGGTCGAGGTCCCGCTACCAGTTCTCGCTCGTGGAAATCCGCAGCTGGTCGCATCGTCGAAGCCACTGCCGCCGCCCCGGCTGTAATCAATAGCCGCAGTTCTAGGCCTGGCAGTCGAGAACGATCTTGCCTTCGACCTCACGGTCGAGGATGCGGGCGTGTGCCTCGGCAGCTTGGGCCAACGGAAGCACGGCTCCTACGGGCACGTGCAGGGAGGCTGCAGACATCATCGCCAGCAACGTCTCCAATGCGATGCGCTGCTCCTCGGGTGTGTCGATCATCCCTGCATAGCCGAGCAGGCTGACCCCTTTGCGGTAGAGCCTGCGCAGGTTGATCGATACGTGTTCGTTGTTCGAGGTGCCGAAGACGACCAGTCGACCCTGATTCTCGATCGCGGCAATCGCTGCGTCGGTGAAGGGGCCGCCGAGTGAATCGAGGATGACCGTCGGCTGGTACGACTCCACAGCACCCTCCAAACCATCTGCGCCGGTGACCACGACGTTGTCGGCTCCGTTGGCCATGATGCCGTCGACCTTGCCGGGTGAGCCGGTCTGTCCCCAGACCTGTGCGCCGACGATCTTGGCGAGCTGAATCGCCAGCGCGCCCACGCCACCGCTGGCACCCAGGACGAGCACACGGTCGAGTGGTCCGATCTGAGCGCGTGCGTGCAGCGACTGCCACGCCGTGATTCCCGCCACGGGTAGCGCCGCCACCTGAGCGAGATCGATGCCCTGGGGCACGGGGAGCAGCCACGCATCGGGCACCACGATTCGGCCGCAGTAAAGCCCTGGCCGCACGACACCGAGCCCACCACCGCGGACGAGGACCGGTTGGCCGTCGACGTGCCCCGTGGCCTCGGTGCCCGGTGTCCACGGCAAGTTCTGCGCTGCGGCGCCGACGGTGCCTTGTGTGATCCACACGTCGAGCGGGTTGACGGACGCGTAGGCGATGTCGACCAGCTTCTCGCCGGGGCCCGGCACGGGATCGGGCAGTTCGTCGAGCTGGAGTGTCCCACCTATGGAGTGAAGTCTTGCTGCGCGCATCGGGCCACTGTATGCCGG
>JANMMQ010000513.1:0-3048 GCA_031373465.1 Ilumatobacteraceae bacterium
CGAACCATACGCGCCCGGGTGGAGCTCGGCGCTCTCGAGGATGGGGATGTCATCGTGCAGGCTCTGCACGGATCGATCGATTCCGCGGGCGCGTTCGTCAACACTCCCGAAGAGGTACTGCTCCATCCGAACGGAAACGGCATGTTCGAGGGCAGGTACTCGGTCGGCGAAGCGGGGCCGTACGGTGTCACGGTCCGAGCGATACCTCACCACGGCGACCTCATCGATCCGATGGAAATGGGCTTGGTCGCCTGGGCCGTCTAGCAGTAATTACGACCCGGTGAACTCGGCCTTGCCGGGACCGTACTCCAGGAAGCTCTGCACGCCGATCTGACTGTCGGCCGTGTCGAAGACGCGCTCGAACAGGTCACGCTCCAGCGCCAACCCGTCGGCTTGCGGTTGATCGATGCCTTCATCGACAGCCCGTTTGATCAAGGCCTGCGCCCGCAGCGCCCCGCGGGCGACCTCCGCGGCCAACGCCAGCGCCCGCTCGTGAAGCGTGTCCGACGTGACCAGTTCATTGCCGAGCCCGATCTGCAGCGCTTCCTCAGCCTTCACCTGACGCCCGGTGATCATCATCTCCTTGGCCCTGCTCGGCCCGACCAAGCGCGCCAGACGTTGAGTTCCCCCGCCACCCGGAATGATCCCGAGCAGTATCTCCGGCTGCCCGAACACGGATCGCTCGGTGATGATTCGGTAGTCGCATGCCAGCGCCAGCTCGCAGCCGCCGCCGAGGGCGTAGCCGCTGACGGCCGCGATGACGAACCGCGGAATCACGGCGACGGCATCGAACGCGGCATGAAACGTGGCGGTGATGGTGCGAGCCTGGTCGGCGCCGCCGAACTCGCTGATGTCGGCGCCCGCAGCGAAGATGCGCTCACCACCCGTGATGACGACAGCGCCTGGCGGGTCTGTGGTCAAGTCCTCGGCGATGGCTCGGAGCTCCGCGAGCATCGCCTGCGAGAGAGCGTTGACCTTCGGATTGTTGAGCGTGACGACTGCTACGCCGTCGGCACGTCGTTCGACCAGCACGAGTTCTCCCATGCCGCCACCCTACGCGAGCGCCGGACCATCGTCTGGCGCCGCCGCTCGCCTAGGTGTGAGTCCGATGGCCCCTTGTGTTCAGAATCGCCACACCCGACTCACACCGACTGGAACCCGGATCCACTGTGAGTCCGGTGTGTCCTTGAGTGCGGATCGGGCTCACACCCGGGTTCGGCTTCCGCTGCGGCCATCTGGCTGTGGGTTCTTTGAAGCATGAACGACGACGACGAAGCATCAGACATTCACCTGGTCATGGCCCGCCAGCACGGAGCCGCCGGCACCAACCAAGTGCGGCAAAGTTTGCGATGGCGCCAGCAACGGTCGCTCGTCGATGCACGAATCTGGCAGCAGGACGACCAACGAGTCGTAATGAGCCGGGCATCGGCGAGAACTTGGCATCAGCAAGTCATGATTGCAACCCTCTCAACCCGCGGCGTCGCGTCCCACGCGACGGCGGCAAGGCTGCATGGCTTCGACGGCTTTCACCGTTGCGACGACGTGCACGTCACGCTTCGCTATCAACAACGCCGGCATCTTCACTCCGGCGCGCGAGTACATATCAGCCGTGTGTTCAATGGCTCCGACCAGTTGCAGGTGGAAGGCATCCCGACTGTCATCATCCCCGTCTGTCTCATTCACCTCGCCGAGCAACCGAGCAGCGCCATGATCAAGGCACTCGAAGGGGCGATGCGCGATGGTGTCAGCCCTACTTGGATTCGACAAGTTGCGAGTCGCTATGAACGTCCAGGACTAGCGGGCGCGAGGCGTCTGGTGAGGGCGCTGGACGAACGGGTCGACGGGGTTCTACCGCGAAGTTGGTTCCAACGACTGGCAGCTCGCTTGCTACACGACCTTGGGATTCCGACCGTCGAGGAGCACCCGATCTACGAGGGCTCGGACCTCCTCGCCGAGCTCGACTTGGCCATGCCCGATCTTCGTATCGGGCTCGAATGTCAGAGCTGGCGGTGGCATGCAACACCACAAGCGCAACAACGAGACGCGGCCCGGAAACGGAGTCTTCGCCGCCTCGGTTGGGAGATTCTCGATCTGTGGTGGAGTGATCTTGACCGAATTAGTGACGTCGTCGACACCCTGCGCGTCGTGATAGCCGAACGCCGCGCCCACCTGCTGTGAGTCGGATGACGCCCGCGTCAGTCGCCACACCGGACTCACACCGGATCGGTCGCCTCCTGCTGTGAGTCAGATCACGCGTCAGTCGCCACACCGGACTCACACTGGATCAGCCGTCGATGGCTTCTAGCATCTCGTCGGCGGCGGTCCACGGGTCGAGGCGATGCTCGGCGACGTCGAGCTGCAACTGGTCCCATCGGTCGCCGGTTGCAAGGTGACGGGCGCGTTGCTCGAGGCGGCGGGCGACGATCTCGCGCAGCTCTTCCCCGACGCGGAACTGGCGGCGGCGGGCAAGTTCGCCGGACGATTCGATCGCGGCCCGGTGGGCGAGGACCGCATCCCAGTACTCCGGTACACCCTCGCCGGTGGTCGCCACAGCGGACAAGATGGGCGGCTTCCACGCGGTCTCGGAAAGATCGGAGAGCTCGAGCATCTGCTCGAGATCACGTCTGGTTTCTTCCACGCCCTTGCGGTCGGCTTTGTTGATCACGAAGATGTCGGCGATCTCCATCAAGCCGGCTTTGTTGGCCTGCACCGAGTCGCCCCATCCTGGGTTGACGACCACGACGGTGGTGTCGGCCTTGCCGGCGATCTCGACCTCGACCTGACCGACGCCGACCGTTTCGACGATGGTCCACGGACGGCCGATTGCATCGAGCAGCCGTGCCGCCTCGGGGGTGGCCAAAGACAGGCCGCCAAGATGCCCGCGGGTCGCCATCGAGCGGATGAAGACCCCGCGGTCGAGGAAGTGATCGCTCATCCGCACCCGGTCACCAAGGATGGCGCCACCCGTGAACGGCGACGACGGATCGACGCAGAGCACGGCGATCGTTTCGTCCCCCGCCCGGGCGAGACCGATGAGCCGATCGGTGA
>JANMMQ010000563.1:0-2815 GCA_031373465.1 Ilumatobacteraceae bacterium
TCACAGTGGTCGAGGTCGACTACGACGAATTGCGCGGCATGCGCGCCGCTGAGCTGAGGCTGTTCTAGCGAGCCTCTAGGCCATCACTGGCACGGAAGCCATTGCGTCTGCCAACTCCTTGTCGGTGAGGTCATAGTCGACCATCTTGCCGGCGAGATAGTTCTCGTACGCGGCGAGATCGAGGTGGCCGTGACCGCACAGTGCGGTGAGGATGACCTTCTCCTCGCCGGTCTCCTTGCAGCGCTTTGCCTCTCTGATCGCCGCAGCAATCGCATGCGTCGGCTCGGGTGCCGGGAGGATCCCCTCGCTCCTGGCGAACGTCAACGCGCCAGCGAAGCACTCGGTCTGGGGAATGGCTTCCGCCTCGGCGAGGCCGAGCTCGTAGATGTGCGAGACGAGCGGCGACATCCCGTGATAGCGCAACCCGCCGGCGTGGATGGACGGCGGTATGAAATCGTGGCCGAGGGTGTGCATCTTCAGCAGCGGCGTCATTCCCGCGGTGTCCCCGAAGTCGTAGCGGTACTCGCCCTTGGTGAGGCTCGGGCACGCAGCGGGCTCCACGCAACGAATCGTCGGATTCATCCGCCCGGCCATCTTCTCGCGCAGGAACGGGAACGACAGGCCGCCGAAGTTCGAACCTCCCCCTGTGCAACCGACCAGCAGATCGGGAGTCTCGCCGACCATTGCCATTTGCAGAAGCGCTTCCTCGCCGATGACCGTCTGGTGGAGCAACACATGGTTGAGCACGCTGCCGAGCGCGTACCGGGTCTTGGGATCCGCCACGGCCGCCCCGACTGCTTCGGAGATGGCGATACCGAGGCTGCCGGGATGGTCCGGATCTTGAGCGAGCAACGACCGTCCGTACTCGGTCACGTCGGAGGGGCTCGAGTGGACAGTGGCGCCGTACACCTCCATCATCACGCGGCGATACGGCTTGGCGACATACGACGCGGCAACCTGCCAGATCTCACACTCGATCCCGTACTGAGCGGTGGCGAACGCCAAGGCTGTGCCCCACTGACCGGCGCCGGTCTCGGTGGTCAGCTTGGTGATGCCTTCCTGGTGGTTGTAGTAGGCCTGTGGTACCGCCGTGTTCGGCTTGTGCGACCCCGCCGGGCTGACCCCTTCGTACTTGTAGTAGATCCGCGCAGGTGTGTCGAGCACCTTCTCCAAACGGTGGGCGCGGAACAACGGCGACGGCCTCCACAGGCGATACACGTCGAGCACCCCGCCCGGGATGTCGACGTAACTGTCGGAGGTGACTTCCTGCATGATCAGGGCCATCGGGAACAGCGGAGCAAGATCATCCGGTCCGACCGGCTGCATCGTGCCCGGGTGGAGTGGCGGAGGCGGCGGCGATGGCAAGTCGGGAATGATGTTGTACCACTGCGTCGGGATCTGATCTTCGGTCAACAGGATCTTGTTCTGCACGACACGCCCCCTCTACTTGTTGGAACCGGATTCGCTTTGCTTGACGACGGAACGGTAGTCCGTTGTACAAGTAGCGTGTCGACGCATGCACACAGTCGTCGGGCGGGCGCAGCACTACGCGTGGGGTGACAAAACCGCGATTCCGGAGATGCTCGGGCAACCTGCCGACGGACGCCCATGGGCGGAGTGGTGGATGGGTACGCACCCGCTGGCACCGTCAAACCTCGACGACGGCTCGCCGCTCGAATCAGTAGCGGGTGACCTGCCCTACCTACTCAAGTTCATGGCTGCTGCCCGGCCACTCTCCCTGCAGACACATCCGGATCAGGCGCAAGCCGAAGCCGGGTTCGCACGCGAAGAACAGGCCGGGATCCCCCGCGATTCCCCGGATCGCATCTACAAGGACCGGTCTGCCAAGCCCGAGATGCTGTGCGCGCTGACCACGTTTGACACGCTCTGCGGCTTCCGTCCGGTCGACGCCACGCTGTCACTCCTACACGAGATCGGTGCTGGGGACCTCGCCGCGTTCCTGCAACACGAGAAGCTGCCGTCGACGGTCGCCGCCCTGTATCGCGGCAAGCTCGATACTCGATCGACCATCGATGCGTGCCGGCTAAACGGTCGGGTCGAGGCTCAGCTCGTCACCGAGCTCGCCGCGACGTACCCCGGTGATCCCTCCGTCGTGGTCACCCTCTTACTGAATCGCGTGCTGCTCGGGCGCGGTGAGGCGGTGTTCCTCGGCCCCGGGAACCTGCACGCCTACCTCCGTGGCTTCGGCGTCGAGGTGATGGCCAACAGCGACAACGTGGTGCGCGGCGGCCTGACCCCCAAGCACGTCGATGTCGACGAGCTTCTCGCGGTGCTCGACTACGAGCCGCTCGTCCAACCCAAGGTGCGGAGCACAGAGGTCGAGCCGGGCCACTGGCGTTACGGGACGCCGAAGACACCGTTTCGAACGTCGCGATTCGAGCTGGACGAAGGTCAGAAGCGCTCACGTCGGGCCGAGGGCCGCGAACTGCTGCTGTGGGTCAGTGGCCCGCAACACGGTGAGTGCCAGTACCTGGCTGATGGCGACAGAGTGGACCTCAGCGGTCCCGCCAGCGCCTTCCTGGTCCAGGAGACCGTGATCCACGACGATTCCAAGACTGTCCACCCCTAAGACATCCGGAGTACATCGGAGGTTCGCCTCGGTTCCGTAGAACGTCACTGTTGGGCCAGCAGAACCAGCAGCGTCTCGACAGCAAAACGAAGGATTTGTTCGGTTTCGACAAGCCCGTCGCGTCCTCGTCCACCGTGTCGGCCGACCTGGCCGCAGCTCGGGCGAATCCCACCAAGCTCGTCACGGCCAACTGCTCGAGATCGTCAACCCACTTGCGACAACAGG
>JANMMQ010000586.1:0-2244 GCA_031373465.1 Ilumatobacteraceae bacterium
CCGGCAGCTTGCCCGGTACACAGCCATCGAGGCTGTGGCGCTCGTCGGGGTACTCGCGGCAAGCGCGTTGCTGTCCACCACCGCCCCGGCTGTCGGACTGGGCAGCATCGAACTGCCGGCGGCATCGCTGCCAGACCCGACTACGCTCACATCCGATCTCGCTGGCAGCCACCAGGTCGTCGTCGTAGCCGCGTTTGACCGGCTCCAGATCAGGGTGCTCCCACCAGGCGGACAACCCACCCGGCAACAGACATCGACGTTCAGCGGCGTCGAGCCCGACGGCACCCGCTTCGATCTCGAACCCCGACCATGCGGACCCGGATGTTTCGACATCGCCCACCACTGGTTCGACGGGACCACACGCTTCACCGTCAGCGTGACCAATCCCGACGCCGATGGCGGCACCGCACAGTTGGCTGTTGTGTGGCCCCCCGGCCCGGAGGCGTCCGCGATCCTTGCCCAAGCCATCGCGGCGACACGAGCGGCCGGTGACATCACCGTGTCCGAGACGGTCAGCAGCGGACCAGCAGCGACTTTCGGGCCCGATGACCTGGCGACGACCGGCGACGACTACTTCGCGGCGTCACCGTTCAGCAATGGCGCCGACGACGTCCACGAACTCGCGGCCGAGGACGGATTTACCGTGATCGCCTTCATCGTCTCCGGTACAGGGACCTGGCACCAATTGTCCATCGACGACCAGCACCGGATCCGAGCCGAGATCCTGGTCGACCCCGGTCACCGAATCGACCGGACCATCACCTACCGAGACGTGCCATGACCCGACCGTCGCGTGCACGACTGCTGCTCGGATCGTCATGCCTGGCGGTCGTCATCGCCGTCGTCGCCGGCGCTGCGATCAGCGCCCCGCGCGCAGCGCATGACTCGGGCGACGAGGTCCTCCTCGACCGAGCCGCCAATGCCGAACCCTCCGACACCAACAGGCCGCTCGATCGCGCGCCGCTGCCAGCGGTCGAACTGCACCGCCTCGACGGAACGGCCGTGAACACGACTGATCTGCTTGGCACGCCGCTGATCATCAACATCTGGTACTCCACCTGTCTGCCCTGCAAGCGCGAACTCCCCGATCTCGCCCGTGTGCAGCGCAAAGTCGGCGACCGGGTCCGGTTCATCGGCGTCGACATCTTCCCCGCGTCGCAGACCGAGGAGAGCTTGGCCCGCGACCGAGGAGTCAATTATGAGCTGTTCTACGACCCGGACGGGAACCTGACATCGATGCTCGGGATCACCACCGCACCTACCACCCTGTTTGTTGACGCCGACGGCACGGTCATCGAAGAGACCGGCGTGCTCACCGCTGAACGGCTGCGCCAGGTCATTGCCGAGGTCTTCGGGTGATCGCCTTCGACCCGAGGCTCGCGACGTCGTTCACCGCCGGGCTACTCGCCTCGATCAACCCGTGCGGGTTCATGCTGCTGCCGACCTATCTCATGTACTTCCTCGGGATGGAGAGCAACCGCCCTTGCACCGAACGCGGATCCATCCGCCGCGCCTTCGCCGTCAGCCTTGCCGTATCCGCAGGCTTCATGGCGGTGTTCGTCACCATCGGCACCATCACCAAGGTCGCCACGGGCTGGTTCCTCGACAAGGCACCGTGGATTTCCTTGGGAATCGGGATCGGCCTGATCGTCTTGGGCGTGGCGATGATGTTCGGCTATCGGCTGCCGTTCACGACACCGCGACTCGATGTCGGGCGACGAGACCGCTCCGTTGTCTCGATGTTCGTGTTCGGCATCACTTACGCGGTGTGCTCGATCGGTTGCACGCTCGGACCATTCCTCGCGATCGTGCTCGGCGGCGTCACCACAGACGGCTTCGTCAAAGGCGTCACCGCGATCGGCTTGTACGGCATCGGGATGGCGCTGGTGGTCACCAGCCTGACCGTGACACTGGCGCTCGCCCACAGCGCGATGTTGCGCACCGTTCGACGGGGCATGTCGATCTTCGAAGACTTCGCCGGCGTCTTCGTTCTGCTGACCGGCTTGTACATCTCGTGGTACTGGTACAACAGCATCACCGAGCACTTCAACGACCGGGTCATCACCCGCGCTGGCACCATGCAAAGAGAAGCTGTCCGTGTTCGTCCAAAACAACCAGACAGCGATCGTGCTCACCGCCGTCACCGTCACCGTGGTCGCGTTCGCCGCGATCGGTGCACAAGTTCACAAACATCGGCGACGCAGCCCGCCGTGACGCAGCCCGGCCACCACGGTGAAGGTCACA
>JANMMQ010000560.1:0-3611 GCA_031373465.1 Ilumatobacteraceae bacterium
TCCGCGCCCGTCGCTGGAGATGGAGGGTGGTACGACGTTCCACTTCCTCGACGCCGCGCCAGCGGATGCACTCGAGGTGGCGCGGGACGCAGCCGCCGGTCAGGACGTCCGCATCGGCGGGGGCCCGACCATGATGCGCGCATTCATCGCCGCCGGTCTCGTCGACCACCTGCACGTCGTGCAGGTGCCGATCCTGCTCGGCCGCGGTGTTCGGCTGTGGGACGGCCTAGAGGCGTTGGAGCAGCAGTACGACGTGGAGGCAGTCTCGACGCCCCGCGGCGTCACCCACCTCACGTTCACCCGATGACGAGGCGGCACGTCGCGGTCATTCCTGGACACGGAACTTGTGGGCACGCGCCGGAGGCGTCACCTATCGCAACCTCGGCGTCGAGGACTCCGGAGACCCGCTACCCGACTGGTTCTTCACGCAGGGCGTCGAGCTCGTCGTCGACCACTGCGTGACCACCGCAGCGGGATACTCATCCTCTGTGAGTCAGGGGTACACCGCGTCGCTGAGCAGGTACGACGCGGTCACGCGGACGAGGGTTCGACTCCCCCAGCTCCCCAAAAATTGTCCTGAGCAGGGATTTTGCAGAAAGACGGCAGATTCCCCCAACATCGCAGATGTAACAAGGGGCCCGTGAGCAGGCACTTTCGAGCCGATGGACGGGGGCGCGGCTCCCCCGGTCCGCTCTCAGTAGCCCGGCCACTGTGCGAAGTGACCAACGGTTCGGAGCGAGCGATTCCGCAGCAGGACTGAATTCGGACGGATGACCGGTGCCGACGCGTCGTTCCCCTCGGGCAAGCCGAGATCAGTCGATAGGTACCCGCCAGACCGTTGTGACGTCGTGAGCGGAGATCCACACCGCATTGTCGTCGGCCGCAACGCTGCCACTGCCGGAGGGCAGCCCGTAGCGAGCAACGACCGCGTTGGTGGACGGGTCGATCTTGGCCACCAAGGCATCGGAGACGCGAGCCCATGCGTAGCCACCACCTACGGCCATGTCGCCGCCGCTGATTGGACCGTCGTTTACCACAATCGAAGCCACGACCGAGTTGGTCGCCGGATCGACGCGGGACACCGTGCCGTCGGCGCTGTTCATGACCCAAACGCTGCCCTCGCCGATGGCCAAGAATCCGGCGCCGGCGCCAACCCGTATCGCGGCGACAATTGCTCCTGACGATGGATCGACTCTGCTCAGCATCTCCGTTGCAGCGCTGGTCACCCAGAGACCGCCTTCGCCGGCGCGCAGCGCACTCGCCGATGGTGGCGCGTCGAACGTGCTCGTGACGGTGTTTGTCACCGGATCTATGCGGGCGATCGTGGTTCCACGGTCACCGAGAACAAGGACGCCAATTTCACCCGCTGCGACGGACGATTCCTCAGTGATCGACGTGAACGGCAACGCAATGGTTGCGTCAACGGTTCCCGATTCCAGATTGACTCGTATCAACGTGCTCGAGGCACAGTCGCCGACCCACAGCGAGTCCAATGAGGTGTCCATCGCCAGGCAAATGTTCGTGCCTGTCGGCACCGTGCCGATCAGCGCTCCGGTCGTCAGGTCGTACCTGGCCACACCATCGTCCACATTGGCGACCCACGCAGAATCACCGGCGATAGTCACCCAGTCAGGAAACGGAGTGGCATCGATCGCGATGACGCCGGCCGTTTCCCCGATCGATTGAACTTCCGGCAGGGCATCGTCCGCCTGGGTCACCGGAGGAGCCAGCGTGATCGGCGGATCTGACGTCGTGACGGTGGTCGAGCGCGTCGGCGGAATCGATGTTGTGATAGCTGTCGAGCTCGTCGGCGGCACCCGTGTCGCGTCCGTCGACGGCGTGGCACTTCCGCCGCAAGCGACCAACGCCACGGTACAGAGCGCTCCGGGCATCCATGCCACGAGCTGAGACTAGTGGTCGACCGGTCGACGTGGCGTGACGCGGACGAGCCCGCTTCGCCGCGTTCACGCGGCGAGATGATGAACCGTCAGCACTCCGCGTGCCGGCTTCCCGCTACGCGACGTGCAACTCGCCGCCCGGCACGCAGACCAGCGAACGACCACGATCTACGACCGCCGACGCGAGACTTTCGACCGACACGCCGCCTACATCGTCGTCGCATTCGTCGCGGGCGCCTGATCGATCACCCGCTGCGCCGGTCGCCGATGGCTTCGACTCATACTGCGACGATGTCGATCAGGTGCTCGATCCCGACGAGGTCTGCGGCGTTGCGGGTGTAGAGACGGGCACCGTGGGCGTGCGCTGTCGCTGCGATCAGCAGGTCCATCACCCGCGAGCGCGGTTGGCCGGCAACTGCGGCAGCGAGTTGCCCATAACTGACCGCCACGTCGTCGTCGACCGGGAGGGCGTCGAACTTGCGCTGGAGATCCGAGAGCCTTCGAAGTCGCTCGGCCCGGATACCCGCGTCCGATGTGACCAGTACGCCGAAGTGCAACTCCGCGAGCGAGGCGGCGCTGATCGCAAGGTCCCCTTCCAGCTCGGGCACGTCGGTGGCAAGCAACACACTGGTGTCAAGAATCGTCTTCATCGCCGCGCTCCCACGGGTTCGCTACGGACTGATCAATCAGGTCACGGTCGCGGTCCCAGTCCGGGTCGGGTCGGCCGACGAACAGGTCCGCGACGTCGACCCATCTCTGCCATCGCCTCGGAGCCGCAGGAACCAGACGAGCGGCGAGACGACCAGCGACCGTGATCTCAAACTCCTCTCCGTCCTCGACCCGTCGCACGAGGTCAGACGCGTCCTGACGAAGTTCTCGGAGGCCCACAGTGGTCATTCCGCAGATGATAGCACAAGTGCTACAACTTGGCTACGGACTGCTTCATACCGCCGGCTATGCCACCTGAATCGAAGTACGACTGTTGAACACGCGACCACGCTGAACGATTGGCGCGTCCGTTTCAGCCTGAGTGCCCAGACGGGGTTCGACTCAGTGACGACGACTCTTGTGCCATGGGGCGGGCGAGCGTAGGGTTCGCGGCCGGGGCGAAGGAGGCCAGTGATGAAGCGGTTCCACGGCTCGACACGATTGACGCGCACGATCCTGGCTGCCACGTTGGTGGCAGCGACGGTCATCGCGCCGACAGCACGCGCGGCCTCGGCCCACCACAATTCGTCCGATGGGCCCACGCCCATCGTCCTGTTTCCGGCGTGGCATTTCACCCGGCTCGCGGTGACCGTGCACAACCAGCGCGTGGATCCCAACTGCCCCGGCACCGGGACCTTCGAAGACCTCGTTTTCTTCGATCCCGGGCCCACGTTCTCGCAGGTGTGCCGGGACGAACTGCTCACCCTGCGTTATGACGCTGACTCGCACAAACCACTGCCGCGACGGTTCTCCGAGCAACGCGGCGTGAAGGTGAGGATCGCCGACTACGGCCTGACTTCCAGCGCTCCGGCGTACGAGCCGATGTATCAGGCTCTCGAGGCAGCCGGCTACACACGCGACCGCAACATCCGCGTCGCGGGCTATGACGCCCGGCTCACGCCCGACATGGGCGGGTTCCTGCAGCGCTCCAAACATCTGATCGAGGAGACGTATCGCCAGAACGGACACCGTCCAGTGCATCTCGTCGGCCATTCCAACGGTCCC
>JANMMQ010000073.1:0-7055 GCA_031373465.1 Ilumatobacteraceae bacterium
CTGAGCGATGCGCCTCGCCAGATGGCGCTTCTCCATCTTGAACTCGGGGATGCCGTAGCGCAGCAGCCCACCGATGCGATCAGCGCGTTCCAGCACAACGACCTCATGGCCAGCGCGCGTCAACTGCTGCGCCGCCGCCAGCCCCGCAGGGCCCGATCCGATGACGACGAGCCGCTTGCCGGTCATCACGCTCGGCAGTTGTGGCTCTACCCAGCCCTCGTCCCATGCCCGGTCGATGATCTCCACTTCGACCTGTTTGATCGTGACGGGATCGGCGTTGATGCCCAGCACGCACGCTGCCTCGCACGGCGCCGGGCACAGCCGCCCGGTGAACTCGGGGAAGTTGTTCGTGGCGTGAAGCCGGTCGATGGCGTCTCGCCAGTGGTCTCGGTAGACGAGGTCGGTCCAGTCCGGGATCAGGTTGCCGAGCGGACAGCCGTTGTTGCAGAAGGGGATTCCGCAGTCCATGCACCGACCTGCCTGAGTCTGCACCTTGTCGTACGGGAAGTCGTTGTAGACCTCTTTCCAGTCGCGCAGCCGCACCGGCACATCACGCCGCGAGGGCATCTCGCGCTGCCACTTCAGGAACCCGGTGATCTCACCCACGAGCAGCCTCCATCACGCGGTCCAGGGTCTGCTGTTCATCGAGGCCGTCGATGTCGGCCTGCCTCATCACGTCGAGCACCCGCGCGTAGTCGATCGGCATCACCTTCTTGAAGTGGGCGATCTCGACGTCCCAGTCACTCAGGATGGATGCCGCAACGGCCGACGCGGTGTAGTCCGAGTGGGCTTGCACGGTGTCGCGAACGAAGTCGCGATCCTCATCGTCGAGATGTTGCAATTGCACCATCTCACCGTTCACCTTCGCGGCGAACACATTGAGTGGGTCGTAAACGTAGGCAATGCCACCACTCATGCCTGCGCCGAAGTTGCGTCCGGTCGGGCCGAGAACGACGACACGTCCGCCGGTCATGTACTCACAACCGTGATCGCCGACGCCTTCGACAACCGCGGTCGCACCCGAATTGCGAACGCAGAACCGTTCTCCCACGACACCCCGCAGGAAGATCTCGCCGCCGGTTGCGCCGTAGCCGATGACGTTGCCGGCGATCGTGTGCTGCTCCGCCGCGAATACAGCGCGACGGTCGGGCCTGATCGCGACCCGCCCACCCGACAGGCCCTTGGCGACGTAGTCGTTGGCATCGCCTTCCAGTCGCAGCGTGATCCCGGATGGCACGAAGGCACCGAAGCTCTGCCCGGCGGACCCGCGGAAGGAGATGTCGATCGTCCCATCGGGCAGCCCTGCGCCGCCGTACCGCTTCGTCACGGCATTGCCGAGCATGGTGCCGACCGTTCGGTTGACGTTGTGAATCGCGAACTCGAGTGAGACGTGTTCGCTGCGTTCGATTGCCGGCTCGCACGCGGTCAGCAACTGCTGATCGAGGGCGTGCTCCAACGCATGGTCCTGCGGAACCGATTGGTACATCGTCTGCCCGTACGGATTCGACGGGGCCTGCATGATCGGGCTGATGTCGAGGCCCTTCGCCTTCCAATGGGTGATCGCCCGCTTGGTGTCGAGCGCCTCGACGTGGCCGATCATCTCCTGCACGGTTCGGAAGCCGAGTGCGGCCATGTGCTCGCGGACCTCTTCGGCGATGTACTCCATGAAGTTGACGACGAACTCGGGCTTGCCGCTGAACTTGGCGCGCAGCTCGGGGTTCTGCGTCGCGACACCGACCGGACACGTGTCGAGATGGCAGACGCGCATCATGACGCAGCCACTGACGACGAGCGGAGCGGTGGCGAAACCGAACTCCTCGGCACCGAGCAACGCGGCAATCACCACGTCGCGACCGGTCTTCAGTTGTCCGTCGGCCTGCACCACGATCCGGTCACGCAGGCCGTTCAACAGCAGCGTCTGTTGTGTCTCGGCGAGACCCAACTCCCAGGGTGCCCCGGCGTGCTTCAGCGACGTGAGCGGACTGGCACCGGTTCCGCCGTCGTGGCCGCTGATCAACACGACGTCGGCTTTGGCCTTGCTGACGCCGGCAGCAACGGTTCCGACACCGACCTCGGCGACCAGCTTCACGTTGACTCGTGCGTCGGGGTTCGAGTTCTTCAGGTCGTGGATCAGTTGCTTCAGATCCTCGATCGAATAGATGTCGTGGTGCGGTGGCGGGCTGATCAGGCCGACGCCGGGTGTCGAATACCGCGTAGCCGCGATCCACGGATACACCTTGTGTCCCGGGAGCTGGCCGCCTTCGCCGGGCTTCGCGCCCTGAGCCATCTTGATCTGCAGATCCGTCGCGTTGACGAGGTACTCGCTGGTCACGCCGAAGCGACCGCTGGCGACCTGCTTGATGGCGCTGCGGCGCTTCGGATCGTAGAGACGGTCGCTGTCCTCGCCACCTTCGCCAGTGTTGCTCTTGGCGCCGATCGAATTCATCGCGATGGCCAGCGTCTCGTGGGCTTCGGCAGAGATCGAGCCGTAGCTCATCGCCCCGGTCGAGAACCGCTTGACGATCTCACTGACCGGCTCGACCTCGTCGATCGGAACCGCTTGGCGCGCGTCGAGCTTGAACTCGAACAGACCTCTCAGCGTCGCCAGCTTCTTGGCCTGGTCGTCGACCAGAGCGGTGTACTGCTTGAAGATGTCGTAGCGCTTGGCACGAGTCGCATGCTGGAGCTTGAACACCGTTTCGGGGTTGAAGAGGTGAACCTCACCCTCGCGGCGCCACTGGTACTCGCCGCCGAGCTCCAGCTTGCGATGGGCGCGCTCGGCGGGCCGCGGCGGATGCGCCACCTTGTGACGCGCTGCCACCTCGGCAGCGACCTCGTCGAGGCTGATGCCGCCGAGCCGGCTGACGGTGCCCGTGAAGTACTCGTCGACGAGCTCGTGACCGAGGCCGATGGCCTCGAAGATCTGAGCGCCGGTGTAGCTGGCGACGGTGCTGACACCCATCTTGCTCATCACTTTCAGCACGCCCTTGCCGGCCGCCTTGATGTAGTTCTTGACGGCCTTGTGCGGGTCGAAATCGCCGAGCCCGTGCAAGTTCTCACGGACCATGTCCTCGATGGACTCGAATGCGAGGTACGGGTTGATCGCACCTGCGCCGTAGCCGATCAGGAGGGCCATGTGATGCACCTCGCGCGTATCGCCGGACTCGACGATCAAGCCCACCTTGGTGCGCTGCTTCTCGCGGATCAGGTGGTGATGTACCGCAGCGGTCAACAACAACGACGGAATCGGTGCGTAGACGTCGTCGCTGTTGCGATCGCTGAGCACGACGATGCGAGCGCCGTCGATGATCGCCTTGCTGGTCTCGGCCCGAATTGCATCGAGAGCCCGCTTCAGTGCCAGTCCCCCACCGGCAACGCGATAGAGACCGCTGATGACGACAGCCGACAACTCCTGATAAGCGCCCGCTTCGCCCGGATCTGCGTCATTGATGTGGATGATCTTCGCCAGCTCGTCGTTGTCGATGATCGGGAACGGCAGCGTCAGCTGACGACAGCTCTCCGGCCCCGCATGCAGCAGGTTGGCCTCCGGCCCGACCGAACCACCAACGGAGGTGACGACCTCTTCGCGAATGGCGTCCAGCGGGGGATTCGTGACCTGGGCAAACAGCTGCTGGAAGTAGTCGAACAGCAACCGCGGTCGTTCGCTGAGCACTGCGATTGGTGTATCGGTACCCATCGACCCGATCGGCTCGGCGCCGGCCTTTGCCATCGGAGCGACGATGATCTTCAACTCCTCGTGGGTGTAACCGAACACCTGCTGGCGACGCAGGACGCTCTGGTGGCTGAATACCACATGCTCGCGCTCGGGGAGCTCTTCGAGCTCGACCACGCCGTCGTTGAGCCACTCGGCGTACGGCTGTGCCTCGGCCAGCGTGCGCTTGATCTCGTCGTCCTCGACGATCCGGCCCTGTGCCGTGTCGATGAGGAACATTCGACCTGGCTGCAACCGACCCTTGCGAACGATCTTGGCCGGGTCGATGTCGAGCACGCCGACCTCACTGGCCAGCACCACGAGGTCGTCATCGGTTACCCAATACCGGCTGGGCCGCAACCCGTTGCGGTCGAGCACCGCGCCGATCACGGTTCCGTCAGTGAAAGCCACGCTGGCCGGGCCGTCCCACGGTTCCATCAGGCACGAGTGGAATCGGTAGAAGGCCCGTTTCGTCGCATCCATCGTGACGTGGTTCTCCCAGGCTTCCGGGATCATCATCAACATCGCATGCGGCAGGCTGCGACCGGCCAGGTGCAACAGCTCCAGCACCTCGTCGAAGGTTGCCGAGTCACTTCCACCGGGAGTGCAGATCGGGTAGGCGCGTTCCAGGCCGGGCAACACGTCGCTGGCCAACATCGACTCGCGTGTGCGCATCCAGTTGCGGTTCCCCTGCACTGTGTTGATCTCGCCGTTGTGGGCGATGTACCGATATGGGTGGGCCAGGGGCCATGAGGGGAACGTGTTGGTACTGAATCGACTGTGCACCAGCACGAGCGCGCTCTCCACCCGCTCGTCTCCGAGGTCGGGGAAGAACATCGCCAGTTGCGGCGTGGTCAGCATCCCCTTGTAAAGCAAGGTGCGACTGCTCAGCGATGGGAAGTAGGTCTGCTGCTCGGCGGGCAACTCGTGCTCGATGCGTTTGCGGGCGACGAAGACCTTGCGATCGAGATCAATGTTCGTCGCCCCGGCAGAGTCGCTGACGAAGAGTTGCTTGCAGATCGGCATCACTGCTCTCGCGCTGGCGCCGAGGCACTCAGGGTTCACCGGCACGTCGCGCCAACCGAGCACAGTGAGACCCTCGTCGCCGACGATCGTCTCGATTGCTTCCTGTGCCTTCTCGGCGTCGGTGACGTCGAGTGGCAAGAAGGCCAGGCCTACCGCATACGCCCCGGCGGCCGGCAGTTCGAAACCGGCAACCTCGCGCAGGAACCGGTCAGGGATCTGGATCAGGATGCCTGCGCCGTCGCCCGTGTCGGCTTCGGCTCCGGTTGCTCCTCGGTGCTGCAGGTTGCAGAGCGCGCCAAGACCCATGGTCACGATCGATCGGCTGGCCATGCCCCGCATGTTCGCGACGAACGAAACGCCGCAGGCGTCGTGCTCGAACCGTGGATCGTAGAGACCCCGCGGCGCGGGAGGGCCCGTTTGAGTTTGATTGCGCATCTGTTTGGCTCCACGGAGTCGGTATACGGCTAAGTGGCGCACGGGACGACGCTGGCCCGAACGGTGCACGAATCGTACCGGTTCGGATCCGGGTCGCGCCATTACCTTTGTATGACTGCTGAATGACCACTTCAGCGTGGACACAGCGGGTACTGTTTGCACCCGGTGGCGGGTGGAGTCCCAACCGAAGGAGACTCCGATGTGCGAACAATGCGTCGGTGAAGATGCATTCCCGCGC
Source organism: Ilumatobacteraceae bacterium (assembly GCA_031373465.1). Classification (GTDB taxonomy): domain Bacteria; phylum Actinomycetota; class Acidimicrobiia; order Acidimicrobiales; family Ilumatobacteraceae; genus JAENVT01. The sequence continues at coordinate 5,412 of JANMMQ010000073.1, forward strand.
CGCCGCTTCCTGCGACTCGCCGCTGCCGGCGCAGTGACTGCCGCCGCAGCGGCCTCGTTCGATATTCAGGCCGTCGAGGCAAAGCCGAAATCGAACACCAGCCACAGCGCCATCGGCCGCGTGCCGACCCCGACGATCATCACCCGCGCGGAGTGGGGAGCGGACGAATCGATCCGCGACAACCACATCATCGGCTGGGCGCCGTTCCGCAAGATCGTGGTCCATCACACGGCGAGCCCCAACCACGTCAAGGATCCTGCTTCGACCGTGCGCTTCGGATACGAACTGCACGTCGTCGGCCGCGGGTTCACCGACATCGGGTACAACTTCCTGATCAGCCCCGACGGACAGATCTTCGAGGGCCGCCGCGCCCGCAAGTACGGCAAGGGCGAACTGCACACGGGAGAAGATGGGGCGGGCAACGCCATCATCGGAGGTCACTCGAAGGGCCGGAATGCCGGAACGTGCGGGATCGCCCTGATCGGCAACTTCATGAAGACGGCGCCGTCGGCTGCGGCGATCGAGAGCCTCATCCACCTCGCTGCGTGGGAAGCCCAACGTCACAGGATCGATCCGCTCGGCAGCGACGAGTTCATCGCAACCGATTCGACCAGGTTGGTGTTTCCAAACATCGTCGGCCATCGTGGCATCGGCTCCACCCTCTGCCCCGGAACCAGGATGGCCGCGTCGATGCCCTGGCTGCGCAAACAGGTCGCCGCTCGTGCCGGCGCGTTCCCGGCGCGCAAGGCCGACATGCGCCGGTTGGCCTGGTTGATCAATCCGGACGCCTGAGTCGCCGCCGGTCCCAAGACCATGCCGTTGGCATTCAACCTCAGCGCCTGCGATACGTCCAAACTCGGCGCCGGCAACAGCAGAGAGCCGACGGTCGCGGCCATGCGACATGTAGCGGCCACTCCCCTCCGCAACTCAAAGGCTTCATGTGCATCACACCCGTATGTGCGATAGACCTTGAGTACATGCTCCGATTACGGGGGGGTTGATTGTGACGACTGCGACGGAGTCTGTGTCCGGCTGGCTGAGCGGCTTTCAGGCGGCCCTGGACCGAGGAGACATCGACGGCGCGGCGGCGATGTTCGCCGAAGAGTCCTACTGGCGCGATCTGGTGTCGTTCACGTGGAACATCAAGACACTCGAGGGCCGGCAGGGGATCGCCGACATGCTCCGCTCCCAACTCGAGGACGTGCAGCCGAGCGGCTTCGCCCTGGTGGGCGGGGCCAACGAGGCCGACGGGATCACCGACGGCTGGTTCAACTTCGAGACCGCGGGCGCTCGCGGTCATGGCCACATCCGGCTCAAGGGGAACGAGTGCTGGACGCTGCTGACGACGATGGTCGAGCTCAAGGGGTACGAGGAGAAGCGCCTCACCGCACGTCCCAAGGGGGTCGAGCACGGCGCCATCAAGGGGCGCAAGTCGTGGTTGGAGCGAAAGCACGCGGCTGAGTCGTCGCTCGGCTACGACGACCAGCCGTACTGCGTGATCGTCGGCGGCGGTCAGGGCGGTATTGCCCTCGGCGCTCGACTCAAGCAGCTCGACGTGCCGACGATCATCCTCGAGAAGAACTCGCGTCCGGGTGACTCGTGGCGCCGGCGCTACAAGGCCCTGTGCCTGCATGACCCCGTATG
>JANMMQ010000112.1:0-8639 GCA_031373465.1 Ilumatobacteraceae bacterium
TGCGTCGATGTGTGCCCCGTCCAGTGCATCTACGAGTTCGATCCGCAGAAGAACATCCTCTTCTCCGAGGCAGAGCACGGCAGCGGGGTCATCGAGAACACGCACACGCCCAATCCAGACTCGATCGCCATCTTCGGCGACACCATTCTCTACGTGAACCTCGACGAGTGCACGTCGTGTACAGCGTGCTACCAACCCGACGTGTGCCCGGTCGGCGCAATCTACTCCGAGGATCATCTACCTGATGGCTCACCCTCGTCGGCCAAATACAACGCAGAGGATCTCAACAAGGGTCACGACCACACCTTCTTCGTGCAGCTCAGCCACGACGTGTTCGGCGACTAGGAACCTCGCGACAAGCTCGAGAGGTGTTGGGTTGGAACCGGGCACCACTGTGTCGCTGTATCGGCCAGATCCCAGCCGGCGAGCGAAGCGCCCGCTTCGAACTGACTCTGGAAGAACTCGTGGACGGTTCCCTTTGGATCGGCCGCGGTTCTGACGTCGTCGTAGCGGAGGATCGCCAGGTGGCCAGCGCCCTGTGGTACCCACTCCGCTTGCGGCGGCCGTAGTTGCTGGTCGGTCAAGCCGGTCGGCTCTGGCGCTGTATAGGAGTAGTAGGCGGGGAACGGATTGTTCTGATCGCCTGCCCAGAAGCCGAAGCTGATGACCTCGTGCGAGTAGGCCTCACCATTGACTGACTCGACGCCGGAGGGCGCCACTCGCTTTCCGGAGAACCTGCTGACGGCGAGGTCGAAGCTGTGCCAGAACAGATGCACCGGGCTGCTCTTGCCGCAGTACCAGCCGGCGAACTCCTCGAACGCATCGGCGCTCCATTGCAGGATGCGGAGAAAGCGGGTGACGGCGTCAGTGTCGTAGCTGGCGTGCTCCCGGTCGTCGGCGAAGGGTGTCGTGATGGGTACGCCGAACGGCACGGCCTTGATGGCAACCTGGACGTCGAGGCGTTCGAGGCTGTCTGATGTATTGGCGGTAGAAGTCGGCCACCGAGAGCCCATCGTGCAGTTCGAACCCGGCCTCCGATTCGGTGGTGCGGGCCGAGAGCCGGTGATCGACGAGATCGATCTCGATCTCCAGGTTGTGGGCTGCGAGCGGCATGCGGTGGGTGGTCAGGCCCCTAGCCGACGGGTACAGCGTGACGTTCCACCAGTGATTGCGCATCGGCATGAGCTCGAGCCGCGTCTTGCCGACGATCTGCCCCCACAGGTGCAGGGTGGTCTTGGTGTCCTGCCACTCCTCCAGGGGTAGCGCCGGTAGTTGCGTGTCGTTCATCAGGTCCCTCATTCTCGCGTTTCAGAATCTCGCGCACGACTGTGCTTGAATCGGAGTTGAGCCGCTCCGTCCTTGAACAGTGACGCCGTGCGTCTTACCGATAGACCAAGCGAACGACTGCGAGGAGCTCGTCATGCCAGCAAAGGGAAATGCGGAGTGGAAGGGTGACCTGCCGACAGGCAGCGGGACGTTCACAGCCGGTGACAGCATGAGCGGGGGCTACACGTTCAAGTCCCGCTTCGAAGACGGGCCTGGCTCCAACCCCGAGCAACTGATCGCCGCCGCGCACGCAGCATGCTTCTCGATGGCACTGTCGAACATGCTCGCCACGGCCGGCAGCCCGCCCGACTCGGTTCAGACCAACGCCACGGTCACGCTGCGCCAGATCGATGGCAAGCCGACGATCGCAAAGATCGACCTCGTTACCGTCGGCCGAGTACCCGATATGGATGAAGCCACGTTCGTCGAGCACGCCAAGGCAGCGAAAGCAGGTTGCCCAGTGAGCCGAGCGTTGGCCGCCGTGCCGGAGATCACCCTCGACGCGTCGCTGGCGAAATAGTCGTTCAGCCGCAACCTCACCGTGGTAGGCGTGTCTTACTCCGACCTCAAACGGGTGGTCGGACTGCCAAGTTTCGAAGTTGAAGTAACAAATATCGAGTTCGGGCCGCGGGTCGTACCGCCCGCCGCGCACGCTCGCGGTGTCGATCCTTCACAGTTGTTCGAGATGCTGACGACGTGATCATCTCTAACGATCACGGTCTCCTGCGGATCGGCTACGACATGATTAGTTATGTTCACGGATACGCCGACAATTAGACGGCCAACTAACTCGTTTACACGGAAGGGGTCTCATCTGAAGCGGCTGGTCCTCGCTGCAGACCTGATGCCCATCGACGAACGATGTCGATGAGCCCCGGCAATATCCCGTTCTCTATGTGGTGTTCTACCGTGCCTTCGTTGAAGCGGTCGGCACGCATGATCACCGTAATCAACCGAACTGCGTCGCCGAACGAGACGCGTTCTCGGACTTGAACGACACCGCCGATGTCAGCAAATCGAGACTGACGGATCCAGCTCGGCCAATCGAACTTGAGAATCAAACTCGCGTCGTATACGGGCTCGATCACATGCGCTGTCTTGTCGGTCACTGCCGGATCGGACACCCCGTCAAACGCGTCCCACAGCTTCGCCCATTGCTCAGCAGAGACGATTCGCAGTTGGTCCTCGATGGCTTCGTCGGTCATGTCTGACCACTCCGCTCGCCGTTGCAACTCTTTAGCGAATGCGGCGTTGATGAAGTACGCATCAGGCCACTTTTCGGCCAACAACGCGTGCGCCTCGGCGAGCGAGCGACCGTGCCGCATCATGTGCGCGGCCAGTATCAGGCCGGTTCGACTTCGACCGCCGTGACAATGCACCACCACCTGTCGGCCCTCCGCGATGAAGGCATCGATCGAATCGAGAACATCGTCGACCATCAGCGGCAGCGAGGGATTGTGGTCGCCGTCCTTATCGATGAGGTACACCTCGCGCCGAATTGGCCGACGCATCGATTGATCGATGCGGCACAGCGACACGACGGCCCAATCGTCAGGAACTGTGCGCACGCCGCTGCGACTGCTGGCCCACAATCCCGGCAGCACCTCACGTGGTTCGAGCGGCTGTTCATCAATAGGGTCGACAGCCGTCGGATGCCCCACGAGCGAGAGCGCCAAGCTTTGTAACGCAAGGTGGTCGTAGTGCCGGACGTGTCCATCGGGGTTGGTCACATCTCCGTGGACGTAGGTCAACCAGCGCGTTGGGATGCTCTGGATCCCGAACTTGGCGCCGGCCAGAGCGCCGGCAACCGCTGCTACCGAATCAGCGTCATCGCCGAGATTGATCACGGCAGTGACCACGTCGGCGAACGAGTCGAAATGACGCAATGCCCACACAGCCTGCGCGAGCGCACCCATCGCCGATCCGTTGCCAGGTCCTCCAGACTTTGGTGTCCACGTTGGTGCCAGCAGCGGTTCGTACACGGCACGGGTCTGGTCGGGCAACATCTCGACGACCGCTGTGAGCGCGTCGACCGGGTTGTCTCCTTCGAGGGCGACCCGGATGAGCTCGTGCTGAATCGCCACCGCCCACAGGCACAACGGATCGGCATGGGTGACGGCGGACAGTTGCAATGCAGCGTCCACGGTCTCGGCACTTCCGCGCGCTGCGAAAAAGACCGCACCGGCGGCGGCTCGCATGATCGAGCCGTTGCCGGCGGTGCTCCGCCCGTTTCGACGGCGCATCACGTCGTGGGCCGCTTCTGCCGCGGGAAGCGACGAAGCGAGTACCTCGCGTGTGAGGTTGCCAACATCCTTGGCTCGCCTGCCCCATGCGCGAAATCGCATTAGTTGGTCGTCGATGTCGATGCCGCTACACGCGACGAGACTTTCGGCGACAATCACACTCATCTCCGTGTCGTCCGTGAATTGGCCCGGCTCCCACGTGTGGTTGCCGATCATCTCGCCGATGCCACCATGCACGGGCTCTGGAAACGCTGCAACGTACTCCCCAGGGGGTCTGAACTCGAACGGCGCACCAAGCGCGTCGCCAACCGCTGACCCGACGAAGCAGCCGACCGCTCGCTGTCGAACGAGAGGGGAGTCGAACCGGCTCACCGTGACATCAACTCTGGCTTTGTCCTCGACACAGAATTTTGTATCACGATCTGCAACCGTACCCAGCGATTCGGTCGACCTATACGAGCTGTGCCACTGGCTTGTTATTGATTTCGAGCGCTTCACAAGATCGGCTGTGTCGTCAGGCGCGACCGTCGGCCAGAGCTGGTGACACGGTTCCGGCCAGATCGATGAACCATTCGCCGTCGTAATTCGAGATACGAAGCAATGGATACAGCGGAGACGCGCTCGATCTCAATGGTCGCCAAACCAACTCGGCTTCCCCCGAGGAGAGAGCCGACGGTCGTTGGGTCGGCACAGTTGATTCACCCGATTCGTTCGCCGCCCACGTCATCACGTCGCTTTGAGCGACATCGACGGCGACTACCCATCCCGGTCGTCCCGGTTCGCCGAGCTGCACCAATGCATAGCTGCTGTCGCGGTCGAGGCGCCTCACGGTAAACGTCCTCGCTGGAACGTTGTCGTCGACACCGACCGCCGCTCTCGCCAGAGCAACGGCTGCGTCGACGTCGCTGTCCTTCATCAAACTGAAGGCTATGACTAGATACCGCGCCCGCTGGTCGTGAGTCCGGTGAAGACGCGGCCGTCACTGCGAACGTAGAGCCGATAGTTGCCGTAGCTGACCATCCTGAACGGGTAGAACGGCGACAGCGATTCGTTGCACGGGCGCCAGACCCAGTGGTCGCTGATGCACGCCAGCCCATCACGGATCAGCAACTCTCCCGCCCGCTCGGGCAACTCATGTAGACGATCGAACACGAACGAATCCACCTCGGCTCGATCGAGGGTCAATAGTGCTGTCGAGTCGCCGGCGGGCAGTGCACGGGCCTGCATGTAGTCGCCGAATCGGGCGTCAATGTTGACAACTGCCGTCGTGACACCGCTGCGAGTGCGCGGCACGATCCAGTACCAGCTGTCGTTCCGGTCGAGACGCTGCACCAGGATCGGCTCGCCGATGTCTGTCCCGCGCAGTGCGGCCTTCCAAACCTTGCGCTTTGCCACCCCAGCCTCAGACAAAGCGGTCGCCGAGATCTCACTCGCGACTTCGGGCGAGATGAGCCGCTCGCCGTCGAAGCGCGGCTTGTGCGGTGCTTGCCGCGAGGGACTGCGGGTGGGCGGCGGCTCGGGATCGCAGACGGCCACGAACTTCCCGGCCCAATGACCACTGGGTATGCCCGTCATGTAATCGGTTTTCCACGTCGTGTAGGAGATGTGCTCGTCGGCCACGCCGCGGGTGCCTCCGGAGCCGCAGACGTCGCCGGCGGTGTGCGGCGGCGGTGTCCCGGGCATCGGCGTTGGCGGCCACGGGTTGTTCACGTCGAACCCGCTGATCGTGTATCCGACGTCGCCCGAGTTGCTCGGCGCGGCGCTGGCCGTGTACCCGCGGACGGTGATCCAGTGAGCCCAACCGAACACCATTGCGATCGGCGAGACCTTGTAGTGGTGGATGGTCCAGCAGATCATGCGCGAGATCGCATCCTCGGTCGCGAGCGCATCGAGCACGAAGTACTTGCTCGACTGCCGGTTGTTCATCGTCCACGTCAACCCGTCGGGCGCCGTGTACCAACCGGACTCGGCCGTCGAATGACTGTTGTTGTCGCTGTACAGGCCCACCTGGCCCAAGATCCCCGCACCACATTGCTGGAGAACCATCTGGGCGGTGGCTGCACCGCAGTAGTAATCAGTGTCCTGCTGGTGGTATTGGGTGGCCAGATCCTCATGAACCGTCATGGCGTTGTCCTTCTGTTCGCTGTCCTATTCCGACAATCAATGAGCGCACCGCCACGGACCGTGATACATCTCACGGGCAGAACGCGTAGGGCGGTGGCCCTGCGGGCTGCAGCGACCGGTTCTTGAGCTGGAGGCGGTAGTAGGCGAGTTGATTGGTGGTGTCGATGTAGCCAGGGTCGGTCGGCATGTAGGTGCGCCAGTACAGGGACGCGGCGCTCGGCGTCAGCGTTGCGCTCGGGTCACCCTGCGCGCCCTTCCAGGTCGCCAGTGTGACGGGCATGGTGAACAGCGACGGATCGATGACCATGTCTCGAACGCTGAACGGCCACCATCGGCGCACGCACAACGTCGGCGCCACGTGCCAGCTCCAATGCACCTCGCAATTCGGATGGTTCCTGGTCGGCGTGATCAGCCAGCCGTCGATCCAGACCTTGCGCGGGTGCGCGCCTTGCAGCTGCATGAGCCGGCACATCTCGTGGGCTCGCGCCCAACAGCCGTTGTCCGGGTAGAGGAATGGGATGCACGGTGACGGAACGGTCAGCGGACTGCAGGTCTGCGTGCTCATCTGATTGAACAGCGCTTGGGCGCGAGCCGACGAGTGGCAGCACCAGAACCAGCAGAACCAACGGCAGCACCAATGGTGGAACCACTTCCAGATCCGCATCAGCAGACCGGGTGGTCGCGCCGGCCCGGGAGGCTCATGCGGAAATCGTTCGTGCGGCCATGGACGCACGTCGATGATGCGGTGGTCATCGGTGTCGGTGATGACCAGTGTCTCTCGCGACTTCTCGGCCTCCACAAGAGTGGCGCGCAACTCGTCGTAGTCGGGTGTGTTGCGATCGAGCGTGTGAATCGCGTGTGACGCCTCCAACCGGATGCGGATGACGTCGCTGTCCTCACGAATTGTTTCGACTCGCGACACCAACGGGATGAGCAACCGGACGATGGCACGCGTCTCGGGATCGAACTCGACATACGCGGGCTGCCGGATCCGCCGCAACTGTTCGAGGATCTCGAGCGTGCCGACGGCGATGTCTCCGGGCACGAGCCGCACGACAGGCGCCTGCTCGAACGACACCTCCACGCCGTCGGGGCGTTCCCGAAGTGCAGCCTCTGCTGTGCGGTTCTCCAGCGACGGTTCGATCCCCGTCACCAGGCCGACAATGGCGTTCTCGTTGGGCATGGCTGCCTCCTCTGACCTGCGGCACCAGCGGGCTCATCGGCGACGGTCGATCTGCCAGCCCCGGTAGTCAGCAAAGATCATCACACGCCGATGCGGCCGCTGCAAGAGGTTGTTTGGTCACGCCTCGTGATGGAGGTGGGCATGTCACTATCTCGTCCGTGGAACAATCGGCAGATATTGGTCGGGTGGCGGTGCTGGGAGTCGGAACTCTCGGCTCGATATTTGCTGGTCGGCTACTCGAAGCTGGGCTGGAACTGACGCTGTTCGATGTCGACGTACTCCAGACTGCGCCGTTCATCGGGCGCGGTGCGCGCGTGGCAACCGATGTCAACGATCTCGTTCGCGACGCCGACACCGTGTTGGTGTCACTGCCGAATCCTGTGGCGACTCGAGAAGCGGTGCTCGGTCCATCCGGTGTGCTTGCCGCATGCCGTCCAGGCACGTTGATCGTCGATACCTCGACCATCGATCCGACGACGGCACGGGAGATCGCGCGCGAGGCCGCAACCAACAATGTCGACTATGTCGAGGCGCCGCTCAGCGGGGGCGACGAGGAAGGGTCGGGCGTCGATGCTGCTCGCGCCGGCGCGGCAACCTTCATATGTGGCGGCACCGCGGAGGCCGTCGAACGGGCTCGTGCACTCCTCAACATCCTCGGCCGGCACATCCTTCACGTCGGTCCAGCCGGAACCGGCGCCACAGCCAAGCTCATCTCGAATCACATCGCCGGACTTCACAACCTCGTCGCTGCCGAGGCGATCGCAGTCGGGCGAGCCGCCGGGCTCTCGCTCGAGACAATGCTCGACGTCCTACGGCACACCGACGCACAGAGCTACTGGTTGTTCAACTACCTCGTTCCTCGCATCGCACGGCGCGACTTCGACGACGGGTTCTCGATCGACTTACAGCACAAGGACCATCGGCTGTTCGGTGAACTTGCCGCAGAGCACAACGCGCCCACACCGCTCAACGACCTCGCGTTGCAGCTGTACGACGCAATGCGTGCCGACGGTCTCGGCCGCAAGGACCTCACCGAGGCCGTCAACGTGGCTTGCGAGCAGGCAGGTGTGAACCGGTTCGACGCGTGAATGTCGGCCTATGGGTAGGCGCCTCCGGGCGCCGTCGACCCGGCCGGGGCCTGATTGCCCGGACTGTTCTTGCTGTAGCCGCCGCAGCCCGTCGCCACCGCTGCCATCAGGACGATGCTTCCCAGGACGAGACGTACCTTGGTCTTCTTCATGACCACCTCTTTCTCTCTGGTTGAGTACCCCTGGCAGGTTCCGCGCGAAACGCGCGCAGCGGCGAGAATGACTGACAGCTGGCTGAACAGGCCGCCGCGTGCGCCTCGTCGCTAGTCTGGCGACGTGATCCTCGACGCCGATCAACTCGCCACCTTTCACCAGGACGGCGTGATCGCGATCCCCGATCTCTTCTCGCAGGAAGAAGTCGACGCGATTACGGCACGTCTGCCGAAGCTGTTCGCCGAACGCTGTCCAGAGAACTTCCGCGAGCGATCCAGCGATGTCGTGCGTACCGCAATGGGCCTCCACCTGCGCGACCCGCTGTTCGCACGACTCGTTCGCGATCAGCGCTTCGTCGTCGCCGCGCAACAGATCCTCGGTGACGAGGACCTCTACATCATGCAGGTCAAGGTCAACGCCAAGGAGGCGTTCACCGGCGAGCAGTGGCAGTGGCACTACGACTTCGCCACACATCACCGCGAGGACGGGGTGCCGGAGCCACTGGCTCTCAACATGCACATC
>JANMMQ010000128.1:0-4634 GCA_031373465.1 Ilumatobacteraceae bacterium
TCTCCCGATCCAGTAACCCTTTCGTCAGTACTCCATGCGAAGTTCCGACGTCATCCGGTATTAGCAGTCGTTTCCAACTGTTATCCCAGAGACCGGGACAAGTTCCTCACGTGTTACGCACCCGTTCGCCACTAGATCTTCATCAGTATTGCTACTGAATGGATCTCGTTCGACTTGCATGTGTTAAGCACGCCGCCAGCGTTCGTCCTGAGCCAGGATCAAACTCTCCAACAAAAACCGGGCCAAGCCATCTACCGAGGGATTTGACTCCCCAAGGATCTTGCTCGACGCGATTGGTTGTGAGCTGAGCGCATCACACGGGAAAACGTGTGTTGATAGCACTCATCTGACTTCTTGATTTGCGCTCCGGGTTGGGACCCGGGCGACTTTTGAATTGACAAGACAGCGTCTAACCCACCCCAGATCAAAGATCAGGGTGTGCTATCGCTGCCCGCATTGGCGTTCAGTCTTCTCTTCCGTTTTCAAGGAGCCGAGACAGCGCACAAGTACGACGTCGTAGCGCGGCACACAGGAGCCGAAACCCTCTGTTGGTGCCTGGCCTCACGAACCGATACGGCCGTGCGAGGCGAGTAGCAACACTATCTAGCAGGGATGGAACCGTCAACCTTCCGTCAAAGATTTTCCGACGACGAAGTCACGCTTGCCCTTGCGAAGCAACAGGAACTGCCCTCTGAGCAGGTCCGACGTGCTCAAAAGGCCGTCGCTGTCGAGAACACGATTTCCAACGCGGACTGCACCCTGGCCGAGAAGGCGGGAAACCTCGCTGTTGGACTTGGCCACACCGGCTTTGACGAGCATCTCGTGGACCCTCACGCCGTCGAGCGACGCCGGCAGGTCCACCAGCGGCACCTCCGCCGCAACGGCCTCGAGGGCGGCTTGCGACGCACCGGTGGGATCGGCACCGAACAACACCTCGGCGGCCTCCCTGGCGGCTGTGGCGGCCTCGTCACCGTGCACGAGCGTCGTCATCTCGTCGGCAAGGGCGCGCTGGGCCGGCCGCCGCTCAGGCGCGGCCTGTTGCTGTGTCATCAGATCGGCGATCTCGTCGAGGTCTCGCATCGAGAGCATCTTCAGATACGTGCCGACCATGTCGTCGTCGCACTGCACCCAGAACTGACGGAACTGATACGGGGATGTGCGCTCCGGATCGAGCCACACGGCGCCGTCGACCGACTTTCCGAACTTTGCACCGTCGCTCCTCGTCATCAGCGGATGGGTCATTGCGAAGGCCTGGCTGCCCAGCCGGCGGCGGATGAGTTCCACACCGGCGACGATGTTGCCCCACTGGTCGGAGGCGCCCGCCTGCAGCTCGACGTTGTGGTGCTCGTAGAGATGCCGGAAGTCGTTGGCCTGCAGGAGCATGTAGCTGAACTCGGTGTACGAGATCCCGTGCTCGGTCTCGAGCCGTGAACGCACCGAATCCTTGGCCATCATCTGGTTGACGGTGAAGTGCTTGCCGACGTCGCGAAGGAACTCGAGCATCGTGATGGAATGCGTCCAGTCGGCGTTGTTGACCAACGTCGCTTGGTACGGGCCCGGCTCGAAGTCGAGCAGCTTGGTCAGTTGCACCTTGATGCGTTCGACGTTGTGCCGCAGGGTTTCGTTGTCGAGCAGGTTTCGTTCCTCGCTGCGCCCGCCCGGATCGCCGACCATTCCGGTGGCACCGCCGGCCAATGGGAACGGACGATGTCCGGCGAGTTGGAAGCGTCGCATGAACAGCTGGCCAACGAGGTGACCGGCATGCAAAGAATCGGCCGTCGGGTCGAAGCCGATGTACAAGCCGATGTTCCCCTCGGCAATGCGGGCGGCGAGCATGTCGCGATCCGTGGTGTCATGAACGAGCCCGCGGGCATCGAGTTCGGCAAGCAGATCCATACGGCGTCCATGTTGCCAGCTCCCTCGATCGAAACCGCACACGATTCGTGTCGCGCTCAGCCGATCCGCCAACGGCGTGGCCAATCGGCCGCCTTGGTGATGCCGACCCTCGGGCCCACGAGCGGTGTGATCGGCGGAGGCACACCGTCGTCGACGATGTTGGCCCGATCACCGCTGTGTGACATGTCGATGCCGAGGTACCGGCACAGCTTGCCCGGACCGTCGGTCAGTCGAGGATCGACACCATCGATGGTCACCGCCCGGATCAGTACGGCCTGACCATCGCCTTCCGCGCCGGTGACGATGTTGACGCAGTAGTGCATTCCGTAGATGAAGTACACGTAGAGATGGCCGGCAGGCCCGTACATCACCTCGTTGCGCTTCGTGCGTCCTCCAAAGGTGTGCGCCGCCGGGTCGTCGGAGCTGTAGGCCTCGACCTCGACGATCCGCCCGGTTGCGTCACCGACGACGAACACCTTGTTGAGAAGACCCGGCGCGACCTCCGTCGAGTGACGCTCGAAGAATCGCTGCGGGAGACGCTTCACGCGACAGCATTGCGCAGCTCGTCGACGTGCGCGGCAAATCGTTCGATCTGATGGGCGACCGCCGCAGGTCCCGAACCTCCGGCGGTGAGCCTTCGTTTCACCGAGACGCCCGGTGCAACGAGTGCGGCGGCGTCCGCCCCCAGAGTCGGATCGGAAGCCACCAGGGCGGAAAGGGAGCCTTCACCGGCCAACGACCGACGCACGAGCGCGCCGACGACTGCGTGAGCCTCGCGGAACGGAGTGCCACGCAGAACAAGCCATTCGGCGAGATCTGTCGCCGAAGTGGCCTCTGCATCGGCGGCCGCCTGCATCCGCTCTGGCACCCACGTCGCTGTGGCGATCATGCCGGTGACCGCGCCGAGGCCGAGCCGGATCTGGTCGACCGTGTCGAACAATGGTTCTTTGTCTTCCTGGTAGTCGCGGTTGTACGTCAGCGGCAGGCCTTTCATCGTTGCCAGGAATCCGGTGAGATTGCCAATCAGCCGGCCGGCCTTGCCACGGGCCAACTCGGCGATGTCGGGGTTCTTCTTCTGCGGAAGCATTGACGAGCCAGTGGCGTAGGCGTCGTCGAGGCGAGCGAAACCGAACTCCTCGGTCGTCCACAACACGAACTCCTCACCGATGCGCGACAGGTTGATTGCGACGAGGGTGAGGGCGAACAGCGCTTCGGCGACGTGATCGCGCGAACCGACGGCGTCCATCGAGTTCTCGAACGTTGCCGCGAACCCGAGTTTGTGGGCGGTGAAGTCGGGATCGAGGGACAGCGACGAGCCGGCCAGCGCACCCGCGCCGAGTGGTGAGACATCGATCCGATCCATCGCATCGAGGATCCGTTCGACATCGCGACCGAGCGCCCACCCGTGGGCGAGGAGGTGATGTGAAAGCAGTACGGGCTGCGCGCGCTGCATGTGCGTGTATCCCGGAAGATACGTATCGCCGGCAGCACGTGCCCTGTCGAGGAGCACGGATTGCAAATCAACGATTCGCCGCGCAACCACCATCACCTCGCGCTTCATCCAACGACGCACATCAGTAGCCGCCTGGTCGTTGCGGCTGCGTCCCGTGTGCAACTTCGCGCCGGTCGGACCAGCGAGCTCAGTGACTCGGCGCTCGATCGCGGTATGGATGTCTTCGTCACTCTCGATGAAGGAGAACGTCTCCAAGCTCAACTCCTCGGACACCTGGTCGAGCGCATCGATGATCGAGGCTGCTTCGGCGTCGGTGATGATCCCGGCATGGGCAAGACCCAGTACGTGGGCAACCGATCCGGCAATGTCGTCGGGCCACAGCCGACGGTCGAAGGACAGGCTCTCCGTATACGCCATCAACTCGGCTGCCGGCCGGCCCTCGAACCGCCCGTGCCATAACGCTTTCCCGGTCGGGACCCCTGCCCCGCCACCGGCCGTCGACGCTTTCCCGGTGGGGGCCGCGGGATGATCGGTCATGACAGGCCGGCCAGTTCACGCAGATGTTCGGCCAGGGCCTTTCCGCCGAGGGATTCCTCGGCCACGCACATCAGCGTGTCGTCGCCGGCGACGGTACCGATCAGGCCTGCCATACCTGAGCGATCGATTGCCGACGCGACCACATGCGCACAGCCGGGCGGCGTGCGCAGGACTACGAGGTTGGCCGACACCTTGACCTCGGCGACCCACTCGCCCATCACCCGACGGAGTTGATCCTCCGGAGCGATCCGCGCCGGCTCGTACTCGGGAATCGCGTACACCGTCTCGCCGCCGGGAACACGCACCTTGACCGCTCCGAGATCTTCGAGGTCGCGCGAGACCGTTGCCTGCGTCGCGGGGATCCCTTCCTCCGCCAAGAGATCGACGAGCTGAGGTTGGTTCGTGACGGCATGCCTGCCGATCAACTTTCCGATGATCTGCTGGCGCTGCACCTTGCTGGCCATCAACGCACGCCCATCAGGAAGGCCATCGCGCCGCGAGCGGCGTGCAGGCGATTGTGTGATTGCCGGATCACGAAGCTGTTCGGACCGTCGATCACATCGGCTGCGACCTCGAAGCCGCGGTAGGCGGGAAGGCAGTGATAAAAACCAGCGTTCGGTGCCGCGGCAGCCATCAGGTGTGTGGTCACCGTGTATCCCTCGAACGCCTGCTTGCGATCGTCCTTTTCGGCCTCTTGCCCCATCGACGTCCATGTGTCGGTGTGCACGGCAATCGCCCCGGCCACCGC